>NZ_JAIWYM010000027.1:0-80120 GCF_020515595.1 Pseudomonas sp. MWU16-30323 | reverse complement strand
GCCCGTAGGCGGCCTTCATTTAAAGCAGTTACCGGCGACTGATCAAAACAGCGCGTAGGTGTAGTTGAAGATCAGGCGGGTCTGGTCCTGGTCGGCAGTGCCGGTGTTGTGGCCGTGGTAGCTACCGGTACGGAAGGTGGTACCGAAGCCTTTCAGCGGGCCTGCTTGCACGACGTAATCCAGACGGAAATCGGTTTCGCGTTCCGACTGATCGCTGCCACCGGCAACCTTGGCCTTGATGTCGCTGCCGTTGAGGTAGGCAATGGAAGCTTTCAGGCCCGGCACCAGGGTTCTGAAGTCATACAGGTACTGGCCGAAATTGACTTGCTCGCCCGCGCGGGAGAACTGGCCAACCACAGCGTCCGTAAACAGGTAGAAGTCAGAGCCGGCCGCGCCTTGTGCATTAGGGTCGGCGATGCTGCCCTGGTTGACCCAGACGAAGCCGCCGTCATCGCTCACGCCAATGTGGCCGAGCATCAACTGACTGCCACCCAGCTGGTAGGTGAATGCAGCACTGTAGGTTTTGTTGTCGACTTCACCGGCGTGCTTGGCATAGCCGCCGTTGTTGTTGAACGCATAGCCGGCCGAACCGTTTTTACCGTCGCTGGTGCTGTCGAAATAGCGCAGGTCGGTCTTGAACGATTGGTCATTGCCCAACGGCAGCACGTGCACCAGGCCGAAATAATTCTGTTTGTAGAAGTCTTCCAGGTTGGCGTAGTAGTACTGCAACGTCAGGTTTTTAGCGATGACGTTGTCAGAAGAACCAAACGGCTGGTAGTCAACGCCGCCAAAACGGAAGCTGTCGCTGTCGCGAGTGGCACCGGCAACGCTCAAGCCTGTGGAGTTACTCGATGCACGACCTTCAGCCTTGTTCAGCTCGCCGCCCGTGAAGGTGACATTAGGGATGTCCTTGGAGGTCAGGATACCGCCGTCGAACGTTTGCGGTGCTGCGCGGCTATCGTTGGAGACCAGGATCGGCAGGATCGGGGCCAAGCCACCGCCCACGTGCAATTCAGTCTGGGAAATACGGAACTTAACGTTGCCGGCGGCACGACCGAAGCTGTCAGCAGGCTCGGTGCCGTTGTTCTTCACCGGGAAGAAGCTGTTGCCGTTACCCGACAGGCCGTTGCCCGCTGCGTGGCCATCGCCACCGTCCAGGCGCAAGGCGCCGAACGCCATCACGTCAAAACCTACGCCGACGGTGCCTTGGGTGTAGCCGGATTTGTAGTCGAAACGCAGTACTTGAGCCGCTTCACGCAGGTCGTTCGCGGTGCCGGAGTGAACGTCGGCGTTGTAGTACATGGTGCGCGAACTGATCGACGAATGACTGTCTTCGAGGAAGCCGCTATGGCCGTCACCCGTGCCGAGTGAGCCAAGACCAAAACCATCTGCGCTGGCTTGTTGTGCAAGGACAGCCGCCGTGATGGCCAACGCTAATGTAGAGAGTTTCATTTACTGCGCCCCTGTGAACATTATTTTTTTACTGTCCTTCGAGCGAATACCGTTGCGGCCCTGCAAACGCTGCGGATTGTGGCATGGGGTCTATGGCGCAGATTGTGAAATCTTTGTCATGTTGGAATGAAAAAACCGTCATGAAAAGGCCGTAAAAGCCGGCCTTTTCCGAGGGTTGAATGCCGTTGAGTTGTATGACGACCGCTAACGTGCGGTGTGCTGATCAGGCTGGAGTCGGTGGCGAAAATGCGAGAATTGGTAGGCAACCGCCAGCCACATAAACCAGGCAGGCATCACGCAAAGTGCCAGGCGAGTGTCTGGGCGAAGTGCCAGTAAGCAAAGTACGAACGCCAGGAAGCCAAGTGAAATCCACGCCAACGGCACGCCACCGGGCATTTTGTAGAGGGATTTTTCATGTAGCTCCGGGCACTTTTTCCGATAGGCAATGTAGGACGCCAGGATAGTCGACCAGGTAAAGATCACCAGAATCGCCGAGACGGTGGAGACGATGGTAAACGCCGTCATCACTTCCGGGACTATAAACAGCAGCAACAAGCCAAGCAGCATCAGGAAGGTGGTAAACGCCAGGCTGATAAATGGCACGCTGCTTTTTGATAGCCGTCGGAATATCCCCGGTGCGTCCCCCAGATCCGCCAGACCAAACAACATGCGACTGGCCGAAAATACCCCACTGTTGGCCGACGAAGCCGCTGACGTCAGCACCACGAAGTTCACAATCCCCGCAGCGGCGGGAAACCCGGCCACCAGAAACAGCTCAACAAACGGGCTCTTGCTCGGCGACACCTGCTCCCAGGACGTCACCGCAATGATGCACGCCAGGGCCAGTACGTAGAACAGGATGATGCGCAGCGGAATCGAGTTGATCGCCTTGGGCAGCGTCTTCTCCGGCGAGCGGGTTTCCGCCGCCGCCGTGCCAATCAACTCAGTGCCGGCAAACGAAAAGATCGCCATCTGGAATCCGGCAAAAAACCCGAACAAGCCATTGGGAAACGCCGCCTGTTTATCCAGCAAATGGTTCAGGGAAGCCGTGACACCGGTGGGTGACACAAACGAGCTGGCGATCAATACCACGCTCACGCTGATCAAGGTCACCACGGCGATGATCTTGATGATCGCAAACCAGAATTCCACCTCACCGAATAACCTCACCGTCAGCACATTCAAGGCAAACAGGGTCAGCAACATCGCTATCGCCGGGATCCAGGCCGGCACGTCCGGGAACCAATACTGGAAAAAGCCCCCGACCACCACCGCATCCCCCACCACCGCTACGCTCCAGCTCAGCCAGTACGACCAGCCCAGAAAAAACGCCGCACGCGGCCCCAGGTACGCACCGGCAAAGTCGGCGAAGCTTTTGAAGTTGAGGTTGGATAACAGCAGCTCGCCCATGGCGCGCATCACGAAATACACAAACAGCCCGATGATCATGTAGATCAGGATGATCGAGGTGCCGGACAGCGCAATGATCTTGCCCGAGCCCATGAACAGGCCGGTGCCAATCGCACCGCCCATGGCCATCAACTGGATATGCCGGTTGTTGAGGGTGCGTTGCAAAGCGGGCTTTTCAATCAGCCCGGGCGCGGTTGTTTTCATCACAAAACCTCTTGTTATGTTTTTGAGTTTTGGCAGAAAAAAGTCAGGCGGTTTTTATTGTTGGAATGGGGTCGGGATCAGGCGCGTTTGTTCTCGAAACCATGCAGCACGTTGACGGCATTGATGCCGATTTCATCGACCATGTAGCCGCCTTCCATCACAAACAGGGTGGGCACGCCGACGCTGGCGATGATCTCGCCGATGCCCAGGAAGTCGCGGCTTTCGAGGAGGAAATGGCTGATGGGATCGTCCTTGAACGTGTCGACGCCGAGTGAGATCACCAACACTTCAGGTGAGAACTTTCGCAGTTGAATGCAGGCGTCGAGCAGCGCATCTCTATAGGTGCTCCAACCGGTGTTTTTTGCCAGCGGATAGTTGAGGTTGAACCCCTCGCCCGCCCCTGCGCCGCGCTCGGTACTGAAGCCCGAATAGTAGGGATACGACACCGACGGTTCGCCGTGCAGCGAGACGAACATCACGTCGCTACGGTCGTAGAAAATGTTCTGCGTGCCGTTGCCGTGGTGGAAATCCACGTCCAGCACCGCAACACGCTTGGCGCCTTGAGTGATCGCCTGCTGCGCTGCGATGGCCGCGTTATTCAGGTAGCAATAACCGCCCATGTATTCCCGCGCCGCATGGTGGCCCGGTGGACGGCACAGGGCGAAGGCACTGTTGTGGCCTTCATCGATCAACGCCAGACCGGTGAGCGCGATATCGGCGCTGGTCTTCACCGCTTCCCAGGTGGTACTGGTGATGGGTGAACCGGCATCCATCGCGAAGAAGCCGAGCTTGCCGTCGATGAATTCCGGCACCTGCTCATTAGCCAGGTCACGCACCGGCCACACCAGCGGCAAGGCGTCGTGGGCACGGCCGATGGCGGTCCATTCAGCCCAGGCGGTTTCCAGGAAAGACACGTAGCGTTCACTGTGGGCGTTGACGTAACAGGCCCGGTCAAACTTGCGCGGGACGATGATATCGCCCAGGCCCACGTGCTTGACCCGGTCACGCACCGTGTCGGCGCGGCTGGGTTGTTCGAAGGACGGCTTGAGCACGCCATCCTTGAGTTCGGTGCCATGGTGCAAACGATGAGAATCACTAAAAACAGTCAACATGAAAGACATCCACCCGTGAAAGACAGGTGATTATTTTGTTCTGGCTACGGTGGGCTTTCTTTGCTTTTATATGCGCCGATGCTAGCGTAATCGGGTATTTTTACCCCAATGAGCCGCCATGAAGAAAAATAAAACCAAACAGGTCGCACTTGACGACACCGATCTCGCCATCCTCGCTTTGCTGCAGGAAGACGCGAGTATCTCCAACGCCGAACTCAGCGAGCGCCTGTCACTGAGCCTCACGCCGTGCTGGAGACGGCGTAAGCGGCTGGAGGAAGAAGGCGTGATCAAGGACTACCAGGCCAACCTCGATCGCAAGATGTTGGGCCTGGAAATCATGGCGTTTGTGCACGTGCGGTTTGCGGTGCATTCCGACCATACGCCGGAAGATTTCGAGGCGGTGATCAAGGACCTGCCGCAGGTGCAGGCGTGCCACAAGATTACCGGGGATGCGGATTATCTGTTGCAGGTGTTGGCGGAGGATCTGGATGCGTACAGCGATTTTGTGGAGAGCGTGTTGCGGCGGCAGTTGGGGATTGCGTCGATTCAGTCGAGTTTGGCGTTAAGGGAGGTGAAGGCGACGAGTCGGGTGGCGATTCCGGGGCGGGTGGGGAAGTGATCCAGTGGGAAATCAGTTTTTGTTTTCTATCCCACGACTCGGCTAGCTAGACGGTGGCGAGGGGGCTTGTCCCCCGTTGGGCTGCGTAGCAGTCCTGTTTTTGGGGGCGCTTCGCACCCCAGCGGGAGCAAGCTCCCTCGCCACGGGTTGGTGGTTTTCTGATAGATCAGTGGCGTTTGGCGGATTGCCGGGGGGCAAGCCCCCTCGCCACAGGTAGTGTGTTGTCCGAATATATCGGACGACTAGCGCAGGGACTGCTGCAGGAACTCACTGATCAAGCTGAGTATCTGCTGCTGAATCTGCGGCTTGGGACGAGCCCCCTTGGCATCCAGGCAGATAAAGCCTTCGCCGGGGTCGCTCTGTTCAATCCGCTCCACCGCGCCCGGCTTGCAGAGGGGCAGGAAGCTGAAGTGCGTGGCATCGCTGATTTCCACGTAGCGCGACGTGGCTTGCGGCAAACGCGTGGCCAAGTCGGCCGACTCCAGCGCTGCAGGCAATTCCGGGGACGGCGTGCCCGCCGCAATCACCAGCGTGGGCCGGTTCAGCGCCGCCAGGCTTTCATCGCTGAAGCCACGGGCGAAGCCCAGGTCCAGGGAAACGATGGCGGCCACGCGCTTGTCGCTCAAGTCCTCGGCCAGGTGCTGTTTGGCCTGCTCCGTGCGACCCACCTCGATCAGGTCGTACGCTTTGCAAGGGGCAATCTCGGAATGCACCTTGCAGTCCTCGGTAAAGCGCTGTGGGTCGAAGCGTGCGCCGCCAACTTCCACCGCGGTCCAGCCGCCGAGTGAATGCCCCACCACAGCGATCTTGTGCTCGGCCACCACGCCAAAGCGTTTTGGCTGTGCGATCACGGCATCAATCACCCGATGGATATCAAGGGGACGTTTCCATAGTTCGGAGGCCGCGGGTTGGGTGCGGTCCTTGCTGGTGGTACCGGGGTGGTTGGGTGAAGCGACGATGTAACCCTGCCCGGCCAACGCACTGGCGAGCCAGGACTGGTTGATCCAGTTGCCAAAGATGCCGTGGGAGATCACCACCAACGGATGCTCGCCGGCGGCCGGCGCGGCGTCCTTCAAGGCCGGCGCGCCGACAAACACCGGATTGTCAGCAATCAGTTCTGGTGTGCCGGAAGCATGGGTCGGGTACCACACCGCCACCTGCAACGGCCTGCCATGTTCCGGGTCGGGAATCACTATTTCCTGGAAGCCTATCTGCACGTCACGGGCCTGAGCCAGCCCGGACGCAACCATCAACAACAGAGCAACACACAGCGTTTTCATCCTTGAGTTCCCTAAGTGGCTAAGCGCCATATTCTGGCATGGCCGTGATGGGAAAGCAGGCGTGAGATCAAGGCGCCTATAAACCATCAGGCTATGGCAACTATCCGAATGGTATGACTACCATGTAATCACACTCCTTTCAGATAGCCCCCAATGATCAAAGCCAGCCTGCGCACTCACCTGACCCTCTGGTTTGCCGGGTTGTCGCTGCTCACCCTGGTGAGCGTAGGGTTCTACGTTGGGCACATCGCCACTGAGCAACTGAAACTCGCCAGTGGTAATGCATTGTTAAGCACCGCCCGCTCTACCGCCGCGCTATTGGCGGTGCAACTGCGTGAACGCCAGCTTGAGGTGTCACTGCTCAGCCGGGCGCCGCTGTTCAGTCGGGGCAACCTGGACGATCCGGATATCCTGACCTCCATGGAGCAACGCACCCAGTCCCGCGCCGAGTACGCGTGGATGGGTGTAGCCGACACCGACGGGCGTGTGCGCCAGGCGGTGAACGGGCTACTGGTCAACCAATCCGTAACCGCACGCCCCTGGTTCCAGGCCGGTTTGCAGGGTAACTACACCGGCGATCCCCACGAGGCGGTACTGCTTGCCAAGCTGCTGCCGGGGTCCAACGGTGAGCCTTGGCGCTTCATCGATTTTGCCGCACCGATTCGCAACGCCGGGGGCCAGGTGATCGGCGTATTGGGGGCTCATGCCCATTGGACGTGGGTAACGCAAATTGTCGAAGCGGCCAAAGGCAGTGCGCCGGATATCGAGGCGCTGATCATCGACAACGACGGCAAGGTGCTCTACCCGGAACAACTGGCCGGCCAGCAACTGCCCCAGGACCGCCTGACCAATGCCACCGGCTGGTCGGTCGACAATGGCTACGTGACCAGCGCCGTGGCGGTGCCCAGCCCGTCGAATTCCAACCTGACCTGGTACATCGCGATGCGCCAGCCGCTGGAAATCGCCCTGCACCCTGCGCGCGTGCTGCTCTACAAGCTGCTGCTGTTGGGCGTGATCGCCGCCGTGGCGTTCGGCTTCGTGGCGTATTACCTGGCGTCGTACCTCAGCCGGCCCATCGAGGAGTTGGCGCGCTCGGCCAAACAGGTCCAGGACCAACAACCCGGCGCCTACTTCCCCCAGGACCATTTCGTGTGGGAGATCGCCCAGCTCGGACGTTCCATCAAGGGCATGACCCAATCGCTGCTTGGCAAGGAGCGCGAGCTGCAGGACACCAATGCGTCCCTGGAAGCCACCGTCGCCCAGCGCACTGCCGCCCTCACCCAGGCCAATGCCGAGCTGTTGAACCTGGCCAGCCATGACGCCCTGACCGGTGTCTACAACCGTCGGCGTTTCGATGAAAAACTGGCGGAGTACAGCCTCCTGTTCCAGCGCAGCGGGCGCGCGTTTGCGTTGCTGCTGATTGACGTTGATCATTTCAAGCGAGTCAACGATACCCACGGGCATGCCGTCGGGGACGATGTACTGCGCCAGCTCGCGCAGTTGATTCAGGACGCCACCCGCGCCACCGACTTCGTCGCCCGTTACGGCGGTGAAGAGTTTGCGGTGCTGCTGCCGGAAATCGAAGCGCCGGACAGCCCGGACGTGGTGGCCGAGAAGATTCGCGCGGCAATTGCCGGAGCGTATTTCGAGACCGTTGGACAGGTCACGGTGAGTATTGGCGTGGGGCTCGTTGAAGCTTCGGACAGCGACACCACAGTGTTGATCAAGCGTGCGGATCAGCAGCTGTATCGGGCCAAGTCGTCGGGGCGTAATCGCGTGGCGTGACGGTGTAGTGCGTCATGAGCCCTTCCAGAAAGCCACACGCTCTTGATTAAATATCGACAGCCGCGCGCCCATGACCGTAACCTGCCCCACGAACGATGAACACAACGTATCCAGGGAGGCAAGCATGGGCATTTGGGATCGTCTGTTTGGCGGGCGCTTTACCATGCCGCCGCCCGAGGAAACCAACGCCAGCCATGCCGCCATCATGCGAGAGATGCGCCCTCCCGAATTCCCGCAGCAGAAGCAGGCGCTCAAGACGCTGACCCAAACGCTGCTGGCCCGTACGCCGGAAGAGGAAAGCGCCAGGCTGGTCAGGCGGGTGCTGCGCCAGTACTCCGTCCGGCAAGACGCAGCCACTGCACTGTCGTTGGGTTTGCTTGAAGACACCCGCGGACAGAAACTCGACTACCTGACGCTGCTGGCGGTCGATTGGCGTGGGTATGACAGTTTTGAATACCTCGCGCCCTACCTGGCAAGCGCCAGCGGCGTGCAAGAACCTTACGTCTACGTGCATGACGGCAGGTCATCAATGGCCGAGGTGCTGGGTCGTTTCGACCAATGGCTGGCTCGGTTCGGCAAGCGTTACGTTCACCTGGACTCGGGAGATGACGATTTCCAGGGTTTTATCATCGATGCTGAACAGGTCGAGGCAACCATCGAGCTGGCGCGTGTTGCCGGTATCAAGGCCAGTCTTGAGAATTTCTGTTTTCAGGTAAATAACCATGTCCATCACCGATAACCTGCTGGCCTTTACCTTCGCCGCCACACTGCTGACGCTGACCCCAGGGCTGGACACGGCCCTGGTGTTGCGCACCGCCACGGTCGAGGGCAAGCAACAAGCGCTGCGCGCCACCCTGGGCATCAACGCCGGCTGTTTGTTATGGGGTGCCGCGGTGGCCTTTGGGCTGGGCGCGTTGATTGCCGTGTCCGAGGTGGCCTTCAACGTCTTGAAGTATTGCGGCGCCGCTTACCTGGCCTGGCTGGGCTTGAACATGTTGTTGCGCCCGCGCAGCTCGCTGGCACCCGTCGAGGCCGATGGGAAACCCGGCGCCAACTGGTTTTTGAAGGGCATGATGGGCAACGTGCTCAACCCCAAGATCGGGATTTTCTACGTGTCTTTCCTGCCGCAGTTCATTCCCCAGGGGCATTCCCTGGTGGCCTGGACGTTCGGCCTGGTGAGCATCCACGTGGTGATCAGCCTGATCTGGGCACTGATACTGATTGGCGCCACGCAGCCTTTGGCCGGTGTGCTGCGACGCGAAAAGGTGATCAAGTGGATGGATCGCACCACCGGCATGATCTTTGTGCTGTTCGCGGCCCGGCTGGCGTTCAGCAAGCGTTGAAGTCAGCGCTGGTCCCGGTGCCGTACCAGGCCTTCGAGGGTGAACCGCGCCTGCATCAGCACCACCTCCCGCACCAACTCCATTTCCTTCTGGTTCACTTCGGTCCAGTTCAAGGCGGAGAGCAGCTTGGGTTTCTGCACCCGAAACGCCAGACCCTGGGTGAACAGCGCCATGGAGTGGATCACCGTACGCTCGTCGTCAACGGCAAGGCCGGCCAGGCGCGCGATCAGCAGGCGGATCACGTTGGCGATGCGCGCCTTGAAGCGCTCCTCGAAAGCCATGGTCGCGCTTTCCGGGCACAGTCCGGCCTGATGACGATCAAGAAACGCCCGCCATGCAGTGGTCTGGGGACTGTCCTGGATCGTTGAGACCACTGCGCCCAGGATGCCCAATGAGGCTTCGATCAACCCTTGGTCATTAGCGCCGTCTTCCGCCAATGCGCTTTCCGCCGCTTCAACAGTGGGCGCCATTTTCCGCCATAACAGCGTGATCAAATGTTCGACGCATTCCAGGTACACGCCTTCCTTGCCATCGAAGTAGTACTGGATTGCCGGCGCATTGACCCCGGCAGCATTCGCGATGTCCCGGGTGGATGCGCCGTCGTAGCCGCGCTCGCCAAACACCACCACGGCAGCCTCGACAATACGTGCACGGGTTTCTTCACCCCGCTGATAACCCCCTTCGGCGGCCGGTTTGTGTCGTGCCATGGGTCACTCCATTTTTTTAACGTAACCAAAATATACCAGTTGACAAATTTTCGCGGAAAAACGAATTTATTCCAACTGATATAAAATCGGAGTGACTTGATGTCTGCTGCACTTCCCTCTTCTCAGGTCATTCCTGATACCACTGTCAACGGCCAACGCGGCAAAGCCCGACGGATTCTGCTGACACTCGCCGGCGTGGCGCTGTTGGCCGGGCTGGCGTGGGGCGCCTGGTGGTGGCTCACCGGGCGCTTTATCGAGACCACCGACGACGCCTACCTGCAAGCCGACAGCATCAGCGTCGCCCCCAAAATCAACGGCTACGTCGCCGAAGTGCTGGTGGCCGACAACCAGAACGTGAAGCGCGGCGATGTGCTGGTGCGCCTGGACGCCCGCAAATACCAGGCGGTGAGCGACGAAGCCTCGGCGACGATTGCCGCCCGCGAGGCCGACTTTGCCAAGGCCCAGGCCGACCTGGTGCAGCAGGACTCGACCATCGCCGAGGCGCGCGCCCAACTCCAAGGCGCCCAAGCCGACGCCCAGCACGCGCAAACCGAAGTCGCGCGTTATGCACCCTTGGCGCGTTCCGGTGCCGAGCCGGAAGAGCGCCTGGCGCAGCTCAATAACCAACTCGCCCAAGCCCGTAGCACCGTGGCCGCCAAGCAGGCGGCGTTGCGCTCCAGCCAAACCCGCTATGGCACCCTCGAAGCCCAGCTCAAGCAAGCCCAGGCGCAACTGGGCGTGGCCAAGGCCAGTGAAGCGCAAAGCCAGCTGGATGTGGACGACGCGGTGATCCGCAGCCCCCTCGACGGTCGCGTGGCTGACCGTGGTGTGCGTGTCGGCCAATACGTGCAGCCGGGCACGCGCCTGCTCACGGTAGTGCCGGTCAGCGCGATCTACCTCACCGCGAACTACAAGGAAACCCAGATCGGCGAGATGCGCGCCGGGCAGACCGTCACCGTGCATGTGGACGCACTGCCCGGCCATGCCATCCAGGGCCATATCGACAGCCTCTCCCCCGGCACCGGCGCACAATTCGCGTTGCTGCCGCCGTCGAACGCCACCGGCAACTTCACCAAGATCGTGCAGCGGGTGCCGGTGCGGATTTCCCTGGACATACCGGATGACGACGTTCGCCAGGCACTGGTGCCAGGCTTGTCCGCCACCGTGGAAGTAGACACTCGCACCCGCAAGGCAGATGCCGACCATGGCTGAAGCCATCTTGACCGAGGTGCCCGCGGACAAACCGCGCAACGCCTCGCTGACGGACTGGATCGCGGTCGCCGCTGGCTCGCTGGGCGCGTTGCTGGCGACCCTGGACATCTCGATCACCAACTCGGCGCTCCCGCAAATCCAGGGCCAGATCGGCGCAACCGGCACGGAAGGCACGTGGATCGCCACGGGTTACCTGATGTCGGAAATCGTCATGATCCCCCTCGCCGCCTGGCTGACCCGGGTATTCGGCCTGCGCCGATTCCTGATCGGCACCGCGTTGATGTTCACGTTTTTCTCGATGTTCTGCGGGCTGTCGTCGAGCCTCGGCGCGATGATTGCCGGGCGTATCGGCCAGGGCTTTGCCGGCGGTGCAATGATCCCGACCGCACAAACCATCGTGCGCACGCGCCTGCCCGCTCACCAACTGGCAATCGGCACCACGATGTTTGGGATGACGGTGATCCTCGGCCCACTGTTGGGCCCGGTGATTGGCGGATGGCTCACGGAAAACATCAACTGGCGCTGGTGCTTCTTCATCAACCTGCCTGTCAGCATCACCTTGATCACCCTGCTGATCACCGGCCTGCCCAGCGAGCGCATGAACCTTCAGCAATTCATCAAGGCCGACTGGCTGGGCATCATTGGCCTGGCCATGGGCTTGAGCTCACTCACCGTGGTGCTGGAAGAAGGCCAGCGTGAACACTGGTTCGACTCGCAGTTGATCATCGGGTTGAGCATCACGATGGTGATCGGTTTCTTCCTGATCGCCGTCGGGCAAGTCCGCTCGAGCACGCCGATCCTGCGCCTGCAACTGGTGCTCAACCGCAGCTTTGGCAGCGTGCTGCTGATTGCCACGGCGGTCGGCGCCGGGTTGTATGGCACGGCGTATCTGGTGCCGCAATTCCTCGGGATTTTGTCCGGCTACAACGCACAACAGTCAGGTTCAATCATGCTGCTGTCGGGGATTCCGGCGTTTTTGCTGATGCCGATTCTGCCGAGAATGCTTGGCCGCCTGGACCTCAGGATGATGGTCGGCGTGGGTCTGTTGATGTACTGGGCCAGCTGTTTTCTCGACACCCAGCTCACCGCCCAGAGCGTCGGCCATGATTTTTACTGGTCGCAAATCCTGCGGGGCTTCGGGCAGATCCTGGTGATGATGCCCCTCAGCCAACTGTCCATGCGCTCGGTGGAAACCCGCGATGCGGGCGACGCCGCCGGGCTCTACAACATGTCACGCAACCTCGGCGGCACCTTGGGGCTGGCGCTGCTCGGCGTATTGATGGACCGACGCAGCCACTTTCATGACGACATGCTGCGCGAAGGCATCCAGGCCAACACCCAGTTGACCCAGGACCAGATGGCGAGCAACACCGCCAGCTACCTGGCGCAAACCGGAGACCCATCCACCGCCTCGCTGCAAGCCCTCAGCCACCTGGCCAACGACATCGCCCAACAGGCGGCGGTGATGGCCTATAACGACGCGTTCTACGTGCTGGGACTCGCCATGCTGGCGTGCCTTCCCCTGATCTTCATCCTGAAAAAGCGCGCGGCGCAGGCAGGCCAACGAACATGATTTATCGCTCACTTCCCCTGCTCTTCACCGTCGGCCTGCTGGCGGCCTGTACCGTGGGGCCGGACTACCACGGCGCGCCGGATGCCGCGCCAAAAACCCTGGCGGCCGGGCGCTTGCCTCACGCAGGCAGCGAGTCGAGTACGCCGGGTGTCGCCCAATGGTGGCAAGCCCTCGGCGATCCGCAACTCAATCAACTGGTGGCCCAGGCCCTGCAAAACAGCCCGGACATGGCGACCGCCCAGGCGCGGCTCAAGCAATCGCGGGCCAGCCTGAGCGGCGCCAATGCCAACGCCCTGCCCAAGGTCACCGGCGATGCGGCGATGCTTAAGCTGCGCTCCCCCGACACCTCGGCGCTGGGTGGCAGCAGTGGCGGCGGTCGCGGGCCATTGAGCCTTTACCTCGCCGGCTTTGATGCCAGCTGGGAAGCCGACCTGTTTGGCGGCACCCGGCGTGCCATCGAGGCGGCCCAGGCGGAAAACGATGCTTCGCAGGCGCAACTGGCCGATGCCCAGGTGCAGTTGGCGGCCGAGGTGGTGCAGACCTATGCCGACCTGCGCGACCAACAGGCACGCCTCGCCCTGGTGGACGCCAGCGTCGACATCGAGCAGCAGGCGCTGGACCTGACCCAGCAACGGCGCAGCCGTGGCGTGGCCTCGCAGTTGCAACTGGAACAGGTACTGACCCAGGCAGAAAACACCCGGGCCCAGCGACTGCCGCTGCAAGCATCGATTGTCGAGGCCGTGGATCAACTGAACCTGCTCTGCGGCCTGGAACCGGGCGAGCTGGACGCACAGCTCAGCACGCCCCACGCCCTGCCCGCCATACCGAGCCAGGTGCCGTTTGCCGACCCGGCGGCCATCCTGAAAGCACGGCCTGACATCCGCGTCGCCGAGCGCCAGCTGGCCTCCAGCAACGCGCAAATCGGCGAGAAAACCGCCGATTGGTTTCCCAAGCTCAGCCTGATGGGTGACTTGTCGTTCTCGGCGGCCGATCCCGGGCACCTGGCGCGCAAGGACAGCGGCACCTGGCTGCTGTTGCCGCGTTTGACCTGGAACGCACTGGATTTCGGCCGGGTGGCGGCCAGTGTCAAAGGCGCCGAAGCCGGGCGCGATGAGGCCCTCGCTCATTACAAAAGCGTGGTGTTGAGTGCGTTGCGTGATGCGGATGTGGCGTTGGCCCGGTATGGCAACCAGCGGCAGAACGTGGTGCTGCTGCGTAATGTGGAGTCTTCGGCGGTACGGGCAGCGGACCTGACGCGCCAGCGTTATAAAGCAGGCACGGCGAGCACGCTGGACTGGCTGGATGCGGAACGTACGCGGTACCAGGCGCAGGAAAGCCGGATTTCCGGGGATGCGGCGTTGCTCAAGGACTTTGCGTCGTTGCACAAGGCGCTGGGGTTGGGATGGACTCTGTAACGCGTCAGGACAACGCTAAACCCTGTGGGAGCTGGCTTGCCTGCGATGGCATCAACTGGGTGTACCAGATACACCGAGTTGCCTGCATCGCAGGCAAGCCAGCTCCCACAAGGGTCCTTCACTAGCAGGTCAGCGCGCCGTATTGGCCCGCGCCGCGTGCAGCTTCTTGTAGCTGTCGATCAACCGCAGGTGCCGATCCAGCCCTTCCAGCTTCATGCTCGTCGGCGTCAAGCCATAGAACCGCACACTGCCATTCACCGACCCTATCGCCGCATCCATCCGCTCGTTGCCAAACATCCGGCGGAAGTTCACTTCGTAGTCCGCCAGCTCCAGGTCTTCGTCCAGTTCCATCTCCAGCACCGCATTCACGGCCTGGTAGAACAAGCCACGCTCGACCGTGTTGTCGTTGTACTGCTGGAACATTTCCACCAGTTCTTTCGCTTCCTCGAACTGCTGCAAGGCCAGGTAAATCAGCAGCTTCAATTCCAGAATGGTCAGCTGCCCCCACGCCGTGTTGTCATCAAATTCGATGCCGATCAAGGTGGTGATGTCGGTGTAGTCGTCCAGCTCGCTTTCCACCAGACGCTCAACCAGCCCCTTCAATTCAGCCTCATCGAGACGATGCAGGTTCAAGATGTCTTCGCGGAAAAACAGCGCCTTGTTGGTGTTGTCCCAGATCAGATCGTCGATCGGATAGATCTCTGAATAATCCGGCACCAGGATGCGGCAGGCGGTCGCACCGATGTGCTCGTACACCGCCATGTACACTTCCTTGCCCATGCCTTCGAGGATGCCGAACAAGGTTGCAGCCTCTTCGGCATTGGAGTTTTCACCCTGGCCGGAGAAGTCCCATTCGACGAACGCGTAGTCGGACTTGGAGCTGAAGAAGCGCCACGACACCACGCCACTGGAGTCGATGAAGTGCTCGACAAAGTTGTTCGGCTCAGTCACCGCATGGCCTTCGAACGTCGGCTGCGGCAAGTCATTCAGGCCTTCGAAACTGCGACCTTGCAGCAGCTCGGTGAGGCTGCGTTCCAGCGCCACTTCCAGGCGTGGGTGCGCGCCGAACGACGCAAATACACCGCCGGTGCGCGGGTTCATCAAGGTCACGCACATCACCGGGAATTCGCCGCCCAGGGACGCATCCTTCACCAGTACCGGAAAGCCTTGGGCTTCCAGGCCCTGAATACCGGCCAGGATGCCCGGGAATTTCGCCAGCACTTCCTGCGGCACATCCGGCAGCGCGAATTCGCCTTCGATGATTTCGCGTTTTACCGCACGCTCGAAGATTTCCGACAGGCACTGCACCTGCGCTTCAGCCAGGGTGTTACCGGCACTCATGCCGTTGCTGAGGTACAGGTTCTCGATCAGGTTGGACGGGAAATACACCACCTCGCCGTCGGACTGGCGCACGAACGGCAGCGAAACAATGCCGCGCTCCTCGTTGCCGGAGTTGGTGTCGTACAGGTGCGAGCCACGCAGCTCGCCATCGCGGTTGTAGATGTGCAGGCAATGGGCGTCGAGAATCTCCGGCGGCAGTTCGTCCTTGCGGCCGGGCTTGAACCAGCGCTCATCCGGGTAATGCACGAAGGGCGCATTGGCGATGTCTTCGCCCCAGAACTGGTCGTTGTAGAAGAAGTTGCAGTTCAGCCGCTCGATAAACTCGCCCAACGCCGACGCCAGCGCGCCTTCCTTGGTCGCGCCCTTGCCGTTGGTAAAGCACATCGGCGAGTGCGCATCGCGGATATGCAGCGACCACACGTTGGGCACGATATTGCGCCACGAAGCGATTTCAATCTTCATGCCCAGGCCCGCCAGAATGGCCGACATGTTGGCGATGGTTGTTTCCAGCGGCAGGTCCTTGCCCGCGATGTAGGTGCCCGCATCCGACGCCGCGCTCGGCATCAGCAATGCCTGGGCATCGGCATCCAGGTTTTCCACTTCTTCGATCACAAACGCCGGCCCGGCCTGCACCACTTTTTTCACGGTGCAGCGGTCGATGGAACGCAGGATGCCCTGGCGGTCTTTGTCGGAGATATCCGCCGGCAACTCGACCTGGATCTTGAAGATCTGGTTGTAGCGGTTTTCCGGGTCGACAATGTTGTTCTGGGACAGGCGAATGTTGTCCGTGGGGATGTTGCGGGTTTCGCAGTACAACTTCACAAAGTAAGCCGCACACAACGCCGACGAAGCCAGGAAGTAATCGAACGGACCCGGGGCCGAGCCATCGCCCTTGTAGCGAATAGGCTGGTCGGCCACCACGGTGAAGTCGTCGAACTTGGCTTCAAGTCGAAGGTTGTCGAGAAAATTGACCTTGATTTCCATGCGGGATTACCAGAATAGCGAGCAAAATATGGCCGCCATTATCCGGGTTTCGAGGCGTAAGTCTTGTGCTTTCGGGCTTGTCGGATCGCGGGTGGTTGATGTTATCCGCGGTGAGCAGATTGAGAACCGGCTTTTGCGATGAGATCACCACCGGGTCCTTGACGATGATCTGGTCGATCAGCGCAGTACGGACGCTGGTCTGCACCAGCGGCTGGCCCAAGGGTTCAAGATCAAAGGGCGCCGCCGGTGTGACACCCACCTCAGAGGTTGCACAGCCTGATAGCAACAGCGTTACGGCGAGATGGGTAAAAACGAGGACGTTACGAAATGGCGTAAGCTCTCCATGAGCAGGTCAGGTTGAGGGTTGAAACGTGTTTACTCAATCACCGCCACCGCCTCGGCAAACTGCGCATCGCTGACATCAGGGTTACCGCCAGCACCGCGAAAATCCCGCAACGCCTGCTCAAAATACGCACCCCGGATCTGGCCCTCGGACCCTACAAACGCCAATGCGTCATTCTTGGCCGAAAGAAAGCTGCCGGGACGGGTGGTCAGTTCCGACGTCAGCAAGGTGAAGGTGGAGAACTTCAGGCATGACCACCCAAGCGGATCGTCGCCAAAGGAGACACCGTCTTTAGCCTCGGCAACGCTGCAACCGAGCAACAGGCCTAATCCCGCCAACCCGATCACTCCTTGAAAAATCCTCACGCGCGCTTCCTTCCTTGAAATGGCTAGTTACATCGGGGCGCAAGGCTACCCGTCCCGCACGGTACACACAACTTGAAGGCGCTACCCCGCACTCAACCCCCACAACACATCCAGCACATGTTGCGTTGGCCGCTCGATGTCCCCGGCGCGGTGGGCAATCCCCAGTTGGCGCCACAGCAAGGGCTGGATTGGACGCATCACGATCCGGCTGTCAGGCAAAGGCGTGGAAGCCTCATGGGGCAACAACGTAGCGCCATAACCGGCAGCCACCAGGCTTTTGATTGCGTCGTTATAGTTGAGTTGAATACGCGGCGTGGGCTGATGCCCGTCACTGGCGAACCACTCCGAAGTCAGGCGTGAAAGCCGGGTGGTGGTGTCATTCAGAATCAAGGGCTGGGCGGCCAGCCAAGCAGGTGTCACCACTTCCGGGCATTCCCGGCGTGCCGGCAAAAACGCCATGACCGGATCCCGCCGCCAGGGCTCGATGCGCAACCCCTTCACTGGCGCCTGCGGCAGCGCCACCAGGCCAATTTCGAGTGCGCCTTCGGCAAGTTTCTTCAGCGTGTCCTGCGAGGTGAGCACTGCGACCTGCACATCGATGGCTGGGTGGTGTTGGCTCAACGTCTCGAGGGCTTGCGGCAGCAACTGTGCGATGGCCCCGGTCGAGGCGCCCAGCCGCACCCGCCCTACCAGGCCCAGCACCTGCCGCTCCACGTCTTCAAGCGCCTGTTCCGCATCCGCCAACAACCGGCGTGCACGCTCCACCAAGGTTTCGCCAATCGCCGAAGGCTGAACCCGCCCACGGGTACGCGACAACAGCTTGCCGCCCACTCGCGACTCAAGATCAGCAATGTGCAGGCTGACCGTCGGTGGCGCGAGGTTCAGCATGCGGGCCGCCTCGGCGAACGAACCAAGGTCGGCAATCGCCACGAGTGTGCGCAGGCGGTCCAGGCTGATTTCGCGCATGGGTCAATCCTTATTCAGAAAACCTGAACTTCATCGTTTGGAAATTCAACTTTTCCTATCCTAGCGGCTCGCCGAAGATTGGAACACCTGATTTCCTCTGCGAGTGCATCCCATGGCAAATCCTCTTGTATTTATCGACGGCGACCAAGGCACCACCGGGTTACAGATCCATCAGCGCCTGCGGGACCGCACCGACCTGCAACTGATCACTCTTAGCCCGGAACACCGCAAGGACCCGCAGCAGCGCGCCGAGATGATCAATGCTTGCGACATCGCGATTCTATGCTTGCCCGACGACGCCGCACGCGACGCCGTCGCCAGCATCCAGAATCCGGCCGTGCGGGTGATCGACGCGAGTTCCGCCCACCGTACTCACCCTGACTGGACCTACGGTTTTGCCGAGATGAACCCGCAACAGGCCCAGCGCATTGCCACGGCGCAGCGGGTCAGCAATCCCGGTTGCTACCCCACCGGAGCGATCGGACTGTTGCGCCCCTTACTTGAGGCCGGGCTGCTGCCCAAGGACTACCCGACGACCATTCATGCCGTGTCGGGTTATTCCGGCAAGGGCCGCGCCGGGGTGCAGGAACATGAGGGCGCGGATGCTTCACAAGCGCCCGCCTTCCTGGTGTACGGCCTGGGACTGGCGCACAAGCATGTGCCGGAGATTCAGTTGCAAAGCGGGCTGACGGAAAGGCCCATGTTTGTGCCGGCCTACGGGGCGTTCCGCCAGGGCATCGTGCTGACCATCCCGCTGCAACTGCGGCTGTTGGCCCCGGACATGAACGCTACGCGGTTGCATGCCTGCCTGACGCAGCACTACCGCGATACGAATCACGTCCAGGTGCTGTCGATGCAGGCCGCCAAGGAGCTGACCTACCTCGATCCTCAAGCGCTGAACGGCACGGACGAGGTGCGCCTGATCGTGTGTGAAAACCACGCGACGGGCCAGGTCCTGCTGGCGGCAGTGTTCGACAACCTCGGCAAGGGCGCTGCGGGTGCTGCCGTGCAAAACCTGGATTTGATGATCAGGGCAAAACAATAGCCGGCGCCGATTGTTCCAGGGTCCAGCTGGCGTAATCCGTCACGACTGTTGGCTTTAATCGGTCATGCAAAACCTGCACAATCGCCGGCTATTCCGCGACAGGACGTCCCTATGCAACGCATCGTGATTCTCGGCAATGCCGGCAGCGGAAAGTCCACCCTCGCCCGGGCCCTCGGCGAACGTCTGGGCCTGCCCGTGGTGCACCTCGACACCTTGTTCTGGTCGCCCGGCTGGGTCGAGCCCGATGCCGAGCAGTTCCGAACGCGGGTTCGCAACGCAGTCGCACCCGATGGATGGGTCTGCGAGGGCAACTACGCTCGACGCACGTTCGACCTGCGCCTGCCCCGGGCCGACCTGATCATCTGGCTCGACACGCCACGGCTCACCTGCTTCGGCCGGGTGATCCTGCGCAGTGCGCAGAACCGCCCGCGCCCGGACATTCCTGCAGGCTGTACCGAGAAACTCGACCGGGAGTTCCTGACGTTTCTGAAGTACGTGTGGACGTTTGATCGCAGCTACCGGCCCAGTATCGAGGCGGTGCGCCTGGCAGCAGGTCCGTTGGTGCCCGTGGTGCACTTGCGCGGTGGCCAACAGATCGCCGAGTTTCTCGACGGTTTGCCCGCAGTATCTCTGCGTCTGAATAAGCCACTAAGTTGATCTCAAGTACCGATAAAGCGTCTGCCGACTGATCTCAAAATCACGTGCCAATTTAGATTTACTTTCTCCTGCACCGGCCCGGTCAATTAGATTTACAACCTGATTGTCAGACAGTTTCTTCTTGCGGCCCTTGTACATCCCCCGGACCCTTGCAGTAGCAATGCCTGCAGCCTGTTTTTCCCTCATCGCCGCGCGCTCGAACTCTGCAATCAGCTCCATCACCGCAATGATGGACTCCACAACTTCAAGACAGTCATGCCGGAAAATCAGGTTTTCGTTCAAGCACTCCAGCGTGACCTGCTTTTCAATCAGCCGGCGAATGAGGGTGCACAGCTGCTCCGTACTGGAGGTGAGCGAGGCCATGCTGTCCACTACCACGGTATCTCCACACTGGAGGTAGCGAAGTAGCCTTTCCTGGCCCGCGGGATTCGCGGCATTGTCTGCCGGCTCATCGCAAAACACGGCATCAAATACATCATCGCTCGTTATTGTCTCTACAGCGCCCTCGGACGCTTGTAGAGAACGCCGGAAATATTTGATGCGATGCAATCTCATGGTGCCTCCTTGGCAATACTTGTACAGAGTCTTTTTATACTTGTACAAACTGTAACTAAATTATCAAATCCTTACACCGATACTTGTAACACTGTACCCACCCAAAATACACAGTTGCAAAGAGTTGAACTTGCCTTATCCTTTTGAAGCTTGGAATTCTAACAAGCTTTTCGCAAAAAAGTCGATTCCATATTTATTGGATGATGCATGTCACTCAAGCAGCGAATATGAATAACTACTGTTTTATAGTTCAAACAATTGACTTGACCGGCTTGACGCGGCTGGTAATTCCCCCATGCAATCAGAGGATGAATGGATGAAGGTCTTGGAAAACGCCATCGAAATTGATCACCCCACTACCGATCAGGAAAAGATTGATAAGGTAACTCGGAGTATTACGGATCATGGAAACTACCTGCGAAAGCGTTATCCGATCCTGCAGCACCAGGATGCGCTGGGCGCGGGTGTCATGGCGTTCTCCCTGATAGGGATGGTCATTACGGGAGGGCTCTATATAAAGGGTTTTATCCCCGGATGGACGTGTATTTTGATCAATGCGCTGCTGACTTCGTTTATTCATGAAATCGAACATGACCTGATTCATCGCCTCTATTTCAGAAAGCAGCCGCTGGCCCATAATGCCATGATGCTCTTCTGCTGGCTGGCACGGCCGGGAATGCCCAGTCCGTGGCTAAGGCGCAGTCTGCACTTTCATCACCATAAGGCGTCCGGAACTGATTCGGATGTCGAGGCCTGGATTACCACGAGCGGCAGTCCTTGGGGAACACTGCGATTATTGAAACTGGTGGACGGATTTGTATTTGGTTTTCTAAATGCGGTTTTTGCCCCGGGATGGCGGCAAAAGGTAAGATTGTTAGGCAAGATTATTCGGCTCAATACACCTTTCGGGCTTCTGTATTGGGGGTGCTGGTATGTGTTCCTCGGCTACCACCTGTATGTCTGGTTTGGGTCAATGCTTGGGATGGAGGTTCACAACTCTGCCACGACGCTGGAATTAATGGATATCGTTAATAGCGCAGTAGTTATTCTTATAGCGCCCAATATGATACGGCAGTTCTGCCTATTTTTTATAAGTTCAAACATGCACTATTACGGCGACGTTGCCCCGCGTAACGCATTACAACAAACCCAAGTGATGAACCCTTGGTGGCTGTGGCCGTTCCAATTGTTCTGTTTCAACTTTGGCAGCACCCACAGCATCCATCACTTCGTGGTGAGAGACCCGTTTTATCTGCGCCAGATGACGGCACCTTATGCTCATAAAGTCATGGCCCAGGCCGGTGTCAGGTTCAATGACTTCGGCACCTACAAGCGAGCGAACCGCTTCTCCGTGGAGCACTCCCAAACTCGGTCTCGTGGGTGAATTCCCCGACAACCATTATCGGTGTTCGGCAAGTATCAAGGGCCACACTTTAAATACGAGGACGTTGAGGTATGAAAGCGCAAGGGATGTGTGCGAAGCAGTTTGAAGCGGTCAAGCAGGCCTTCGAGGACATGTTTGATGATCCGCAGGAACGTGGGGCCGGCCTATGCGTGCAGGTAGGCGCAGAGACCGTTGTCGACCTCTGGGCGGGCATGGCGGATCTGGCAGGCGCGAAGCCCTGGACCCGCGATACGCTGGCCAATACCTTTTGCGTTATAAAACCCTACGTCGCGGTGGCCGTCCTGATGTTGGTCGAGGACGGCAAGTTGGAGCTGGATGCGCCCGTGGCCCTTTACTGGCCTGAATTCGCCCAGGGCGGGAAAGCACGGGTCACCTTGCGCCAGGTGATGAACCACACCGCAGGCCTGCCGGCGCTGCGAGCACCCGACCATAACCCCATGATGTATGACTGGGAACATATGCTGCGGGTGCTGGAGGCCGAGCCGCTTTGGTGGGAAGCGGGAACAGACCTGGGGTACGGCACCACCACGTTTGGCTGGATTCTCGGTGAGTTGATTCGTCGGGTGGACGGACGCGATCCCTGTGTGTTTATCCACGAAGAGATTCTAGACCCCCATGAGCTGGACGTGCACCTTGGCGTGGACGAAGAACACTTTCATCGTATCGCGCGTTTCGACAGTGCCACCGGACGGGTCGGTGATCCTTACTCGCAGGCATTGCGAACCGTGGTGAAAAACGAGCCGTCGCATATCGCGACACTCGCCTTCACCAACCCCGGAATGGTGCCCAGACGAACCAGTGACTCGCGCTGGTGGGCCTACCGGCAACCCGCCGTATGTGGACACGGTTCAGCTCACGGCTTGGCCGGTTTCTACAGTGCATTGATGGCGGGAAACTTTATCGGTCCCGAACTGCTTCGTGAGTTCACTCGAGAGCACAGTCATGGTATGGATCGGGTATGGATGCGCCCCATGCGTTATGGATTAGGCTGCATGCTGGAGCAGCAACGCGACCCGATGGCTTCCCATGCGATGGGCCCAAACACCTTTGGCCATATCGGGCTTGGCGGCCCGATCAGTTTCGCCGATCCCGAAAGGCAAGTGAGCTTTGGCTTTGTCACCACCACCTCGGGCAGCCATTCGATGATTGATCCCCGTCCCGGCCGGCTTTCATCGCTTGTCTATGCGGCGCTTTGATAGGAAAGGGGCGGATCTATTCACCTGAGGCTTTCAACGAACTGATCGACGCCGACTACGCGGCGCGACTACGGAGCGCGGTCTTTCCGGCAAATGAGCGCGGCGGCGGCACGAACACCGGGTCGCGAAAGACGGCAAATCCGGTCGGCACCTGGACCCGGGTGCCTAGAACTTTATGTGGTTCTACACGACCAAGATCCTCGGGCAGTGCATCTTTTTTTGCGGCGTACTACTCCCACCATGGAACTTATCAAAAGAATGATGTCAATTTGATAGCTCTTCACAAGGGCGAGATATTTTGGATCAGTCAGCGTCAGGCCATTTCCTGACAAAACAGGGAGAGAGTGATGAGAGTCATTATTGCAATGTTATTGATGTTGAGTGGCTACGCATATGCCGATTGCAACAACATCAGTGACAACGATCAACGCGCCTACTGCAAAGCCAAAGTCGACGGCCAAAGCTGCGCCAATATCAGCGACAACGACCTCCGGGCAAGTTGCAAAGCGGAAATGGATGGTCAACGTTGCAGCAACATCAGTGACAACGATCAACGTGCCTACTGCAAAGCCAAAGTCGATGGCCAAAGCTGCGCCAACATCAGCGACAACAACCTTCGGGCAAGTTGCAAGGCGGAAATCGAAGGTCAAAGTTGCAGCAATATCAGTGACAACGATCAACGCGCCTACTGCAAGGCCAAAGTCGATGGCCAAAGCTGTGCCAATATCAGCGACAGTAACTTGCGTGCCGAGTGTGATGCCATGAAGCGTTGACCCACAAATTCCGCGGTGCCAGTAGCTCATCAGCGACGCTGGCACCACGGTCGGATCTACCTAAACACCCAGCCAACATGATTTATTTATAAATAAATTCATACGCCTCGATATAAGAACCTATCTTGTTTGAATGAGCAGTCACCCACACTGCATTCATGCCTTTCTTTCTTTGATCGTTAAATTCCGACTGAGTGGTACAAAGCTCAACCCAGCGCTCAGTCTTTAAATCCTTAATCCGCAGACCCGCCTCACAACGACTGAACTTTCCAACGTAGGGCCCCGGAGTATCCAGCTCGTAAGGTGACGCATACTGAACAATGTCGCCGGGCAACAGGTACGTAACGACGTCATAACTGTGTAAGGACAAAATCAGACCCAGGCAAAAACCACCAAAAAAAGATTCTCCAACACGGTTCGGGTTTCTTACAGCCGGACGATAGTAGGTGGCCCTTGCAGCAAAAAAGAGTCCAACCAGACAACCAATGACTATATAGGTCGTCCACTCGGGAATCGATGGTATTAAAACCGTTCGCATTCCAATACGAGCGGCCCAGAGCATATAAGCAATCCATGCTCCAAATACCAGACACACCACCAACAACAAGGTTCTTTTCTTTGATTTGTTTTCAAATGAAGGATATTCCATTCCCTGCCTACTCTATTTTTAATTCCCGGTAAAAGCGCTTCGTGCTTCACGCTACTTCCTTTACCCAATTGGCATGCCGGGCATATTAACGAATGAGCGTCACGGGTAACGATCTATTTATCCGCGACTCACAGACATGGGCAGAGCGCCATCGGTTCTACCCATTAGCGCAAATTGTTCAACCGCCTCACATCCCTTATCCTCGTGGCCTTACCCGCCAACGCCCGCCGGAGCTCCCATGGACCTCGCCACCCTCACCCTCTTCCTCCCGGCCTGCTTCGCCCTGAACATGGCGCCCGGCCCGAACAACCTGTTGTCCGTAAGCAACTCCACCCGCTACGGCTACCGTACTTCGTGCCTGGCGGGCGTCGGGCGTTTGCTGGCCTTCGCCGGGATGATCGCCCTCGCGTCCGCCGGACTGGCGGTGGTGTTGCAAACCTCGGAGTTGTTGTTCTACGGGATCAAGATCCTGGGGGCGGCGTATCTGTTCTATCTGGCGTATCAACTGTGGCGGGCCAATCCGCAGGCGGAGGCTGAGTCGACAGCGCCCAAGGCAGGTTTGTGGGCATTGGCAAGGCAGGAGTTCCTGGTGGCCGCCGGCAATCCCAAGGCAATCCTGATTTTTACCGCCTTCCTGCCGCAATTCGTCGACCCGGCACAGCCGATCACGCCGCAATTCGCCCTGCTGGGTGTGATGTTCCTGGCCCTGGAATGGATCGCCATCAGCGCCTACGCCTATATGGGTTTGCATATGCGCCGCTGGTTCGCGCAGCCTCGGGGCAAGCGGATTTTCAACCGCTGCTGCGCCGGGTTGTTGTCGGCCGCCGCGACGGTATTGCTGATGGCGCGCAGGGCCTGAGCACTGCGAAAAACTGGCCAAACCGCTTACAATCGCCGTCTCACCGCAACTCAGGCAGGCCAGTTCGCCCATGGCGCTCGACCCCATCACCATACTGGTCCTCACCATCGCCCTGGCAGGCGCCGCCGCGCTGTACCTGGCGGTCGAGTGGCGCAATGTTCGCGAACCATCGCTGCTGTACTGGACCGCCGGTTTCGCCATCATCAGCGTGGGCAGCACCCTGGCGCTGCTGCGGGCCAGCGGCCTGGTATTGATCGGCATCTGGTTCGCCAACGGGCTGCTGATCACCGCTCATTGGCTGTTCCTGCTGGGTGTTGCGCGTTTTACTCAGGTGCGCCTGTCTCGCGGCTGGTACCTGATCTTCGTGGCCTGGTTTGCCATGCTGCTATTGCCGGGAGGACAGTCGTGGTCCAAGGCCATGCTGCTGGCCAACTCGCTGCTGGTTGCCCTGCCGACCCTGCGGGCCAGTTTCCTGCTGCGGCCCCATGGCCGGTCACTCAGCGTGGGGGCGGTGCAGCTGCGTTATGTGCTGCTGGCCCACGGGCTGTTTTATCTGGCCAAGTCGCTGGTGGCGATCGTGCCGGGTACGCTGATCGACCTGACGGCGTTTCGTGGCGAGATTATTCAGGTGTCGCTGGTGGAAGGCGCCATGGCGATCATGCTGATTGCATTGTCGATGACCGGCACCGAGCGCTACCGCCGTGAAGAACAGATTGCACGATTGGCCGCCCGCGATCCGTTGACGGCGTTGTACAACCGCCGCGCCCTTGAAGTGCGGGCACCAAGCCTGCTGAGCAACGTCTCGCAGGCCCGGCCAGGTGCCCTGCTGTTGATCGACATCGACAATTTCAAGCTGATCAACGACCTGTACGGCCATACCGCGGGCGACCGGCTGCTGGTGGCCTTGAGCGAGATGATCCGCGCGCAGTTGCCCGATGATTCGCTGGCGGCGCGGTTGGGCGGTGATGAATTCGTGATCCTGCTGAACGACACCTCGAACGCGCGCATTGTCGAACTGGGCAGTGCCCTGCGCGAACAGTTTCATCACGCCGCCTCACAGGCGTTCGCCACGCCCGAGGCGGTGACATTGAGCATCGGCGCCAGCCTGTTCGACACGCCACCCGCGAGCCTTGCCGCCTTGATCGAGCAAGGCGACGCAGCGTTGTATGAATCCAAGCGTGGCGGACGCAACCGTATTCGTCTGGTGGACCGGACGGCGGTGAGCGCCGATTGACTCAATCGGCGCGTCAACCTTTAAGCGCCGCCTCAATCCCCGCAATATCAATCTTGGTCATGCCCATCATCGCGTCAAACGCCCGCTTGGCTGCTGCCGGGTCGGGATGGGTGATCGCCGCGCTCAGCACCCTCGGGGTAATCTGCCACCGCACGCCCCATTGATCCTGACACCAACCGCAGACATTTTCCTGGCCGCCATGGCTGACAATTGCGTGCCACAAGCGGTCCGTTTCCGCCTGGTCGTCGGTGGCCACCTGGAACGAGAATGCCTCGTTGTGCTGCACGCCAGAGCCGCCGTTCAGCCCCAGGCAAGGAATGCCCATGACCGTGAATTCCACGGTCAGGACATCGCCCTGTTTGCCGGCGGGATAATCACCGGGCGCATGATGGACTGCGGTCACTGCGCTGTCCGGGAAGGTCCTGGCGTAGAAGTTGGCAGCGTCCAGTGCGCCGCCGTCGTACCAAAGGCACACCGTGTTTTTGCTGAGCATGAGTGTTCTCCAGCGTGGAGGTTCGGACTTGCAGTGTAGTACCGCTACCGACAAGAATGCGTTCGCGTCCTGACACGCTCCCCGCGTTACCCCCAACGGTGCGTTTCGTACGCCACTGGTTGAACCGCGACTGATCGCTGTGAGTTGACACACCCTGTAATAATCCATAAAGATGAGCGTCTTCTTCAGGGTGTGTCCTCAATGTCTGCAACGACCTTCAACTTTTCCGTCATTGGCTTGATTGCCAAGGCGCAAGGTTGCGTTGCGCACGCCCTCAAATCGAAGAAACAGTCGCTCATGTGACCGGGGCGCGCTGTCCCGTCAGATGAGCTGACAGGACATTGAGCGCGAAGGCCCCCTCCTCTTGCTTACTTCCCTCTGCCCTTCTGACGGTGACGAAATCGGTCAACCATCAGGAGAAAGCGCATGTCATCGTTTCAAGGTATCTGGGTTCCCGTCGTTACACCGTTTCATAACGGCACCATCGACTTCATCGGCTTGCGCCGCCTGGTCTGCCATCTGCTGGAAAAAGGCGTGGCCGGGATCATGGTCTGCACCACCACCGGCGAAGCCGCGTCCCTGAGCCGCCATGAGCAGTTGGCGATGCTGGATGCCGTACTGGAACTCGTACCGCCGCAGCAGGTGGTGATGGGCCTGGCGGGGTATAACCAGATTGAGCTTCTGCAGTTCCAGGCCGAAATCCTGAAACGCCCGGTGGCCGGTTTGCTGGTACCACCGCCGAGCTACATCCGCCCGTCCCAGGCGGGCCTTGAGGCGTTCTTCCGCACCCTGGCCGATGCCTCCAGTGCACCGATCATTCTGTATGACATTCCCTATCGCACCGGCATTGCCTTCGAGCAGGCGACGCTGCTGAACATCGTTGCCCATGAACGAATCGTCGCGATCAAGGATTGCGGCGGCAACCTGGCCAACACCTTGGCGTTGTTGGCCAGTGGGCAGGTTGATGTGTTGTGTGGCGAGGATGTGCAGATATTCAACGCGTTGTGCCTGGGAGCGACCGGGGCGATTGCCGCGTCGGCGCATGTGCGGACCGAGGATTTTGTGGCGCTGCATCGGCAGGTTCGCGATCACCAGTTGCTGGCGGCTCGTGAGACGTTTTTCGGCTTGCTGCCGTTGATCCACACAATGTTCGTGGAGCCCAACCCCGCGCCGGTGAAGGCGGCGCTGGCGATGGAGGGTTTGATCGGCAGTGAGTTGCGGGCGCCGATGGTGAGGGCGAGCGAGGCGGTGGCAAATCGGTTGCAGCACCTATTAGCCCTGCGGGAGTAACCCGTGGCGAGGGAGCTTGCTCCCGCTGGGCTGCGCAGCAGCCCCATTCAGGCACCGCGTTTTCGGCAGGTAAAATGAGGTGACCGGGTTTGGGGGCGCTTCGCACCCCAGCGGGAGCAAGCTCCCTCGCCACAGGGCATGGGCTGCTTATCCTCTCGCTACAGCCAACCGATGCAACGTGATCTTGCGCACCTCCTGCTTGCTCACCTCAATGTGAGTCTTGAGCAGTTGCTGCGCCTGATCGCTTTGCCGGCGCAGGATCGCATCGAGGATGCTTGCGTGCTCCTCGTAGGTCGCTGCAATACGCGATTGCTGAGTGAAATCCAGCCGCCGAATGATGCGGATTTTCTCGGTAATCTCGTAATGCATGCGCGCCATTTCAGCATTGCCCGTGGCCTGCACCAGCCCGCAGTGGAACGCCTCATCCAGCGCCGAGACGATCTGGGCGTCATCCAGCCGCGCACTTTCGTCGACCTGCCAAATCGCCCCAAGCCCTTCAAGCCCCTGCTCCGCCATGCCACACAAGCGATTGACGGCGGCCAACTCCAGCACGATCCGAACGTCGTAAAGCTCTTCGAAATAGTTGAAGTCGAACGGCCGCACCTGCCAGCCGCTCCTGAAGAACACCTCCAGGTACCCTTCCCGCTCCAGACGATACAGCGCCTGGCGCACCGGCGTGCGGCTGGCCTGCATGCGCTCGGCCACGTCACCTTCACTGAAGCGATCACCCGGCAACAAACGAAAGTCGAAGATGTCGTCCTTCAACTGCTGGTAGACCCGTTCCGCCAGGCTATCCGGCCGTTCGCTGGGCTTTCTCGTGGTTGAGAGCTGCATGGCTATTTCCTGCTCGCCATGTAGGCGCGCCAGCCACCGAATTCGGTGATGTCGGTGGCGCCTGCCAGGGCCCAGGGCTCGCAGATAAACCCTTTCACACTGCGCCCGTCCGCCAGGGTCAGGTTGCCGATGCCCAGCGGCGCGGGAATCTCCGCGACGAACTCGCCAAAGCGGGCGATCGGCATGTCCCACAGCTCGACGATGATCGAGCGGCCCGAATCATCCTTGACCAGCCCAGGCTTGGGCGGAACCGTGCCAGGCAGCGCATGCAAGCGGTAGTGGCTCGCCGTCAGGGTTTGCTCCACCAGCACGGCGTTGCGGCTGGTCAGCTGGAAGTTCAGTGGCATCCCGGTGAGGTGCGCGCCCACCACCGCCACCCGTACGCTGCCCGGAGTCTGACGCGCGGGGGCCGGTAGTGGCAGGTGGCGTTCGGTGGTGCCCAACGGCAGATCGAGGCCGGCCTGCCAACGCTTGCCCAGATGCGCCAGGGCTGCGTCGTGCCAGGCAGGCGCAATCAGGGTGATACCGCAGGGCAGGCCATCGCTGCGCAGCCCGGCGGGCACGGCCAGTGCCGAGAGGTCGGCCAGGTTGGTGAAGTTGGTGTAGAAGCCAAACTGCGAGTTGTAGAGCACCGGTTCCACGGCCATTTCTGCCAGGGTACGAATCGTCGGCGAGGTCGGCACCAGCAAGGCGTCGAAACCGGCCAGGGTGTCATTGATGCGGCGGCTCAGTTCGGCGCGCAGGTATTCGGCTTTATAGGCATCGCAGGCGCTGTACCTGTGGCCGTTTTCCACGATGCCACGCACCACCGGGTTGATCGCTTCGGCGTTGCTGGCGAGCATGCCTTCCAGTGCCACCGTGCGCTCCGCCACCCAGGAGCCGTAATAGAGCTGCTCAGCGAGCTGCTGGAACGGGCTGAAATCCACCGCCGTGATCTCGGCATCGAGGGATCGAAACCTGAGCAGCGCCTGTTCGAACACGGCCTGGTTCTGTGCGTCGCCAAAAAACTCCAGGCTGGCCGGCACCGCCAGTTTGATCGTGGCCCCCACCGCTACCGGCGCGGTGTTGGGATTGATGCGTGAATAGGCGTCGCTGGCGTCGTAAGCCGCAGCGAGGCCCGCAACCGTCTCAGCATCTTCAACGGTCAGCGCAAACACCGAAATACAGTCCACGGTGCGACAGGCCGGCACCAATCCGGTGTTGGACAATCGGCCCTTGGTCGGCTTCAGCCCGACGATATTGTTGAAGCCCGCCGGTACCCGCCCGGAACCGGCGGTGTCGGTGCCCAGGGAAAACGCTACCAGGCCTCGCGCAACCACCGACGCCGAACCGGAGCTGGAGCCGCCGCTGACGTAATCCGGATTGAAACTGTTGCCCACTGCACCGTAGGGCGAGCGCGTACCCACCAGGCCGGTGGCGAACTGATCCAGGTTGGTCTTGCCCATCAGGATCGCTCCGGCCGCCCGCAACCGGGCCACCACCGAGGCATCCGCCGCAGCGCGATAGGCAAACTCAGGACACGCCGCCGTGGTCTCCCAACCCGCCGCATCGATGTTGTCCTTGATGGCAAACGGCACGCCATACAACGGCAACTTGTCGATCTCGCCGTCGACCGCCGCAAGCCGCTCGGCCAGCTGCGCCAACTGGTCCCGCAGTTGCTGTGGCTGCACCCGGCTGATCCAGGCGTTGTCCTCGGCGGGAAACGTGCCCGCCAGGGTCAACAGGATGTCGGGGGTCAGCGCCTGGCTGCGGTAAGCGGCCTGCCATTCGCCAAGGGTCCAGCCAAGTTGTTCGTTGCGCATTGAAGATTCCATCTTGTATCCAAGTTTGGATTTCTTTTAGCAATCGCTGGGCCAATCAGCTGCAAGCCAATGAATACGTGGCGCTGGCAGAAAACCGGCGGATTGGCCGCCCTCAACCGTGCGCCGTGATGAAGCAGCAATGCGCCAAAAAAAGACATTCAGGCGGCCGCCCGGTTGCGAGCGGGTCGATACCGGCCTATGTTCGAAACCATGCTGTAACCGCTGCTGTCCATCCCATACGCCCTTTCCGTAGCAGGTGACGACATGCCCACCGCTTCCCGCCCCGCTGTGCTCGAACTGATCGGCAACACGCCGCTGGTGCGGGTCAGCCGCTTCGATACCGGCCCGTGCACGCTGTTCCTCAAGCTTGAATCCCAGAACCCCGGCGGCTCCATCAAGGACCGCATCGGCCTGGCCATGATCGACGCCGCCGAACGCGACGGCCGCCTGCGCCCTGGCGGCACCATTATCGAAGCCACCGCCGGCAATACCGGCCTTGGCCTGGCCCTGGTGGGCCGCGCCAAAGGTTACCGGGTGGTACTGGTGGTGCCGGACAAGATGTCCACCGAAAAGGTCTTGCACCTGAAAGCCATGGGCGCCGAGGTGCACATCACCCGCTCCGACGTCGGCAAAGGCCACCCCGAGTATTACCAGGACGTGGCGGCACGGCTGGCCAAGGACATTCCCGATTCGTTCTTCGCCGACCAGTTCAACAACCCGGCCAACCCCCTGGCCCACGAGACCAGCACCGCGCCGGAAATCTGGGCCCAGACCCAGCATGATCTCGACGCCATTGTGGTCGGCGTCGGCTCGGCCGGCACCCTCACCGGCCTGACCCGTTTCTTCAAGCGCGTACAACCCGACCTGGCGATGGTGCTGGCGGACCCGGTCGGCTCGGTGATGGCTGAATACAGCCGCAGCGGCACCATGACCGAGCCCGGCTCCTGGGCCGTGGAAGGCATCGGCGAAGACTTCATCCCCTCTATCGCCGACCTCTCCAGCGTGCGCCATGCCTACTCCATCAGCGACGAAGAAAGCTTCGACCACGCCCGCCAACTGCTGCGGGCCGAAGGCATTCTCGGCGGCTCTTCCACCGGCACCCTGCTCGCCGCCGCCCTGCGCTATTGCCGCGAACAGACCGAGCCCAAACGCGTGGTCACCTTCGTCTGCGATACCGGCACGCGCTACCTGTCGAAGGTCTACAACGACCAATGGATGAAAGACGCCGGCCTGCTGCAATACAAGCACTACGGCGACCTGCGGGACCTGATCGCCCGCCGTTTCGAGGACGGCCGGGTGATCAGCGTCGGCCCCAATGACAGCCTGCTCACCGCCTTCCAGCGCATGCGCCTGGCGGACGTGTCGCAATTGCCGGTGCTGGTGGACGGCCAAAAACTGGTGGGAGTGCTCGACGAGTCGGACGTATTGCTCGGCCTGCATCAGAACGCCGCGCATTTTTCCATGACCGTGGCCAGCGCCATGACCAACGCCCTTCACACCCTTGCGCCCAGCGCCAGCCTTGCGCAATTGCAGGCCGAACTGGATCGCGGACTGGTGGCAATCATTGCTGACGCGTCGGGCTTTTACGGCCTGATCACCCGCGTCGACCTGCTCAATCACTTACGGAGATCCCTTGCATGACCCAGCACGATAAAAGCGCTTTCGCCACCCGCGTGATCCATGCCGGGCAATCCCCGGACCCGACCACCGGGGCGCTGATGCCGCCGATCTACGCCAACTCCACCTACCTGCAGGAAAGCCCCGGCGTTCACAAAGGTTTCGACTACGGGCGCTCCCATAACCCGACGCGCTTCGCCCTGGAACGCTGCGTGGCCGACCTGGAAGGCGGCACCCAGGCCTTCGCGTTCGCTTCCGGGCTGGCGGCGATTTCCACCGTGCTGGAACTGCTCGACGCCGGTTCCCACGTGGTCTCCGGCAATGACTTGTACGGCGGCACCTTCCGCCTGTTCGACAAAGTGCGCCAACGCAGCGCCGGCCATCGCTTCAGCTTCGTCGACCTGACCGACCTGTCGGCCTTCGAAGCCGCGTTGCAGGACGACACCCGGATGGTCTGGGTCGAAACTCCGAGCAACCCGCTGCTGAGCCTGACCGACCTCAGCGCCATCTCCCGTATCTGCAAGGCCCGGGGCATCCTCTGCGTGGCCGACAACACCTTCGCCAGCCCATGGATCCAGCGCCCGCTGGAACTGGGTTTCGACATCGTGGTGCACTCCACCACCAAGTACCTCAACGGCCATTCCGATGTGATCGGCGGCATTGCGGTGGTGGGCCAGAATCCTGAGCTGGCCGAGCGCGTGGGCTTCCTGCAGAACTCCGTGGGTGCGATTGCCGGGCCGTTTGACGCGTTCCTGACCCTGCGTGGGGTGAAAACATTGGCGCTGCGCATGGAGCGCCATTGCAGCAATGCGCTGGAGCTGGCGACGTGGCTGGAGCAACAGCCGCAAGTGGCGCGGGTTTATTACCCAGGCCTGGCATCACACCCGCAGCATGAGCTGGCACGCCGGCAGATGCGCGGGTTTGGCGGGATGATTTCGGTGGACCTGAAAAGCGACCTGGCGGGTGCGACGCGCTTCCTGGAAAACGTGAAGATCTTTGCGCTGGCCGAAAGCCTCGGGGGCGTTGAAAGCTTGATCGAGCACCCGGCGATCATGACCCATGCGAGTATCCCGGCAGCGACCCGGGCGCTGCTGGGGATTGGTGACGGGTTGGTGCGGTTGTCGGTGGGGGTTGAGGATGTGGAGGATTTGCGGGCAGATCTGGCGCACGCATTATCAACAATCTAAATAACAACGCAGCACACTGTGGCGAGGGAGCTTGCTCCCGCTGGGCTGCGCAGCGACCCCAAAATCCTGGGAGCGCTGCGCACTCCAGCGGGAGCAAGCTCCCTCGCCACAGGTTATTCGGAGAAGCTAAGGCTCTGCCCCGAATCCGATCCTCAGGAACAGCACCCGCACGCACAGCACATAAACCGTCATCACCGTATCCCTGAAGGTTCGCGGAACCCGTTGACCACGATGTACAGCAGCGGCCCGATGGATACGAATACAACGGTTATCAGCAAATAAGGCAGCACCGACACCAGGGATTTGCCTCTGGCCCGCGCATCCCGGTACATCCATACGCACGCCATCAGCGCCATCAGGTACAGGTCAATCACCACCTGGGTAGTGTCCGGCCTCGACATCAATTCAAGTCCGAACGCCATGAGCGACTGATCCGCCGCCAGCATCGTGATCACGGTGTAAACGGTAAAAGCCAATAACCCGGCCAGGGCTATCCAGGGTCTGCGCATGTTCTCCTCCTTGGAGACAACGGTTCGGGAAGTTGCACATTAGTGATAACGTCGTTCCCCTCTCAATGACCTCACAGGTCATCGACACCACCGACCCTCACGGCCAGAGTCAGCCCATGAGCAGCCAACCTTTTCCCCGCGCCAACCCCGACACCACCGCCGGCACGCAACTGCGCGTGCTGCGTCGGCACGCCAGATTGAGCCAGCTGGAACTGGCGCTGATCACCGGGGTTTCCCAGCGCCACCTGAGCTGTATCGAGACCGGGCGCGCCAAGCCGAGCCCGGGCACCTTGCATAATTTGCTGATGGCGCTGGAGGTTCCGCTGGAGCAATGCAACAGCGTGTTCCTCGCCGCCGGCTTCGCCCCGCGTTATGAGGCAACCCCGCTCTCCTCGCCCTCCATGGAGGCCATTCGCGAGGCGATCAGCCATGTGCTCCACGCGAATAATCCTGCGCCGGCGATCGTATTGGGCAGCCATTGGGAAGTGCTCGCCGCCAACGCCAGTACCCAGGTGCTGTTCGAGCTGGTGGGGATCAAGCCGGAGGCGGCTGATGGCCTGAATTTGCTGGTCACCCTGCTACAGCCTGGCGGCCTGGGTGATCATTTGATCAACGCTGAAGAAATCCGCACCATCGCCTGGCAACGGGCGACGCGCGAGGCGTTGGGCAATCCCGAACTTGCCAGGCTTCTGGACAGCCTGCCAGCCCCGCAAAGTACCGAAGCCTTGGTCAATGAACCACCGCCACTGGTGCTGACACGCGTCAACTCCCGTGAAGGTGAGCTGAACTTCATGTCGACCTTCACCACCTTCGGCATGCCCCAGGACATCACGGTGACGTCGTTGCGCATTGAGCATTTGATTCCGGCGGATGCGCAGACGTGGCAGGTGATGACCGCGGCGTATGAGCGGTCATTGGTGAGGTAGAAAGCCGCGGCGGGGCCATTAGTTATTTGTCGTATTTTGCCCGCCATAGCTATTGGCGCGGCTCTTGGAGGAGGAGCCGTTGCTGTATTGGGTGTCTTGCCCGCCGTAGCTATTGGAGCGGCTCTTGGCTGAGGTGCCGTCGCTGTATTGAGTGTCTTGCCCACCATAGCTGTTGGAACGGGTCTTGGCCGAGGTGCCGTCGCCGTATTGGATATCCTGCCCGCCATAACTATTGGAGCGGCTCTTGGAGGAAGTACCATCGCTGTATTGGGTGTCTTGCCCACCGTAGCTATTGGCGCGACTCTTGGAAGAGGTGCCATTGTCGTATTCGCAATCGGACCCACCATAACTGTTCGCCCTGCACGTCTCGGCAACCGCTTGGTAAAGCGGCGCAGCCAACAAAACCGTGCCCAGCAAAACGACCTTAAGCTTCATGTTAATTCCTTGTAGAGGTGGCGATACGCTATTACAGACTGGAGATTCTGAACTTAGTTTCCAACGTTCTGAAATGCGCTCGCGCGAGCCGACGTGGCAACCCTTTGCCAGCCCCGGCAACTCCTGGCCTGCGCCCTGCCCCGGCAATACCACCCAGCCCGCGCCGCACAAGGCATGCAGCACATGGCCCGGGTTTTGCTCTGTTGTTGCTACCAATAAGGGAGCGGCACCATGATAGGAAGCACGACAAGTCTGTTAGCGCTGGGACAGAAGGCTTTTACACAATCCATGGAAAACGGCACCCTGCGGGCCGGCAGGATTGAAGTCACCAACGCCACGCCCGAGATCAAGGCCAAGCTGGAAGCCAGCTATCAGGAGCAAGTGCGCTCGACCGCGCAAACCGTTGCCACCGCCAGGGCCAATCCCTCTTGGGCGACCTTCGACGATGAAAACAATGCCGTCGCACTGCCTGATGTTCAGTCACTCAGCAAAAGCGACGCCACCCATGTGGCCAACGGTCTTCAGTACCTGCTCGATATCGGGCGCCTGGACGGCAAGACTGTCACCGCGAAAAATGGCGACCAGTCGACCGATAACATCGCGCTCTACAAGGATTGGCTCCAGGCCCACATCGGCGTGGATGTACAGGCCTGAGACGACTCACACCATCGGCACGGCAATCAGCAAGATCGCCGTGCCATGGGTGGCCGTCGCCGCCACCACACCGTAGCGCATCCGCACCAGCCCGCAGACCACGCCTTCAATCAGGGTAAAGGCCAGCACCGGCCAGCCCAGTTGCGTCACGCTCAGGGCCAAAAATGAATGGCACGCGGCGAACGCCAGCCCGCTGAGCAACGCCGCACGCAGCGGCCTGACGTGCTGTTCGAGATAGCCCTGCAAGAAGCCGCGAAACAACACCTCTTCCAGCGCATTGGCGCAGTAGGCAAGCACCAGCATGCCCATCAGCCAGGTCCAGTAAGCCCGGATCGCCGCCGGTTCAATGCCTTGGTACAGGCGCAATGGCAGGCCAATCAAACAGCCGGCCACCAGCCCCACCGCCAGGCCCACAGCGCGATTGCCCTTGAACAGCACCGTCAGTTGCCATAACTCCGGTGCCAGGCGCGCGAGCAGTGCAATCAGGCCAAGGGATAAGCCGCCCAGCGCCGCCAGCACGAAGGGATTGGCCGTGAACTGGATCTGCACCTCGCGGCTCAGCGACCACATGCCCAGCGGCGTCATCGCATCACGCATCAGCACGAAGGCCAACAGCAGAATAACGATGCGCACGCCCGGCAGTGTTTTCGGGGTGAGGCCGAACCACAGGCCGAACAGGATCAGCCCTGGCAGCAGATAAATCCCATAGTGAATCAGTACTGTAAAAGCGTCGGCAATCACTCGGCGTCAGCCCTGTGCCACAGCGATCATGTCGATTTCCACGGCGGCGCCCTTGGGCAGTTGCAGCACGCCCACCGAGGTGCGCGTGTGAGAACCGGCAGCCCCCAGGATCTCGTTCAACAGGTCCGACGCACCGTTGGCCACTTCGCTTTGCTGGTCAAAGTCATCCGCGCTGCGCACGTACACGTTGATCTTGAGGATCGCCTTGACCTGATCCAGGGAGCCCAGTGCCTGCTTGAGCAAGCCCAGGCAACGCAATGCGCTGACACCGGCGGCAATCTGTGCATCGGCGAGGCTGAGGCTTTCGCCGACCTTGCCGGGCAGCACGATCGTGTCACCCACCCGCGGGATCTGGCCGCTGATGTAAACGTGATTGCCATCCCTGAGCAGCGGCGTGTAGTTGCCGCCGATCTTGAACTCGTTGAGTTGATAACCCAGGCGCACCATGGCCGCCGCGTACTTTTGATCCGGTGTCATGTTTGTTGTCCCCACTGGCTGTTGCGAATCCACACCATGAAGTCGCCGGCCACAGCATAGCCATGTGCCATTTCCACGGGAAGTGCAGACCGTTATTTCGCAAGTGATACGACGACCAATACTGGCAAACAGCGCTTATATTCTGGCCAATTATAAATTTCACTTTCCTTGATCTCACGAAATACGGCATGGTTGTACGACGACTCAAGCACACCTCCTGAGCCGTCCCAGTACCCACAACAACAAGGAAATACCCATGCAAAACGTCAAGGTTCTGATTGGTTTTCTGTGCCTGTTCAGCGGTTATGCAGCGGCCGCCCCTGCTGCGAGTGACAAGGATGTCGCCGTCGCGGTCGATCACCTGACCCAGGCCATGCTGCACAAGGACATCCCGCAACTACAGGCCCTCACTGCCAACAACCTCACCTACGGCCATTCCAGCGGCAAGGTCCAGAACAAGCAGGAATTCATCGCCGACATTGAAACCGGCATAAGCGGCTTCAAGACCCTGGAAATGCAGAAACAGACCATCACCCTCAGTGGCGACACCGCCCTGGTGCGCAACCACTTTTCCGCCCAGGCGGTGAACAGCGGCGTCGAGGTGCCAACCGAAATTGAAAACTTCCAGGTCTGGCAGAAACAGAAAGGCAAGTGGTTGTTGATCGGGCGCCAGGCGTACAAGTTCTGACAGCCAGCCACTGCGGGAGCGGGCCTGCTCGCGAAAGCTCTAGGGCAACGCGTTTCGCGCGATCGTTGAGCTTCGCGACCAGGCTCGTTCTGACCGCATTCACCCTGCAAGGCTCAAGCCTGTTTAGATCAGCTTCAACGCTATGGTGCCTGGAAGCCCCTTACCCGACCCGGCAAGTTTTGCCTTTTTGCCATAGTCATCCATGTATCCATCTACCACCACAAACATATGCCGACCAGTAGCCACGCTGCCTGCCACCCCTTGCCTCAACTCTTTCATGGTGGCAGGCGCCATATGAGGCGTAAGCCCCAAGCGGCGAAGTGCCTCACCCGGATAGTCGCCGCTGTTCAAATAGTCAATCGCTGCTGCCAGGGTTCCCGGGCTTTCTTCGGCGTACTTTTCAAGTTGCAAGCGCTTGGCGGATACAGCAAATAGAAACACGGCATGTTTGAAGGTTTCGCTCGAAACATCACCGTCGAACCCCTTGGAGGCATTCACCTGTTTCAGCTCATCATGCGTCACATGCAATGTATAGTTGTCCCTCATTGTTATCGTAAAACCGTTATCCACCGCCTCTATTTTTTTGTAAATCCCATGGGGATTATGGCCAAATTTCATCATCGCCAATTTCATAGCTGACACGGCGACACAGTTACCGGAACCTGTCTGAACAAAACCAGTAAAAATATCTTTCGGTTTTATCCCTGCGTCCTTGGCAGCTCCCAGAAAAAAACCTTGCTCTTCAGGCGCCGTTTGCACGCCATTGTCATATAAGGCATTCACCCGTTTTTCGTTGTAGCCGGCAATCGGCAATGTACGATCCGCAGGCGCTTTGTTTCTCTCCAAGGGTGCCGGCACAGAGGGAGACCTCATGTCGGAACTTGCGGTGGGTTGATGCATACGCGTCGATATTTTTTCAATCAACGCGTTCAACTGTTTCAATACGTCCTGCAGCCCCTGCCCACTGTCTCCCACACCGGAATCTTGAAGCTGTGGGCGCAGACGCTGCGCACGAAAGTTTAGCGAATCTTTGTGATCGCCCATCACCTGCGCTTGACTTGGCGCCAGAACTTCTTGCGCGCGGGAAAAAGGCTTACCTATTTGCGATGACTGCATGCCCGACACTCCAACAAAACATTAATGATCCAGGTGTCACCCCGTGATAGAAAGTTGAAACACCGTCACGCGATTCAGATTAACTTCACGCCTTCCTTCCAATGAATGCCCTTGGCCAATTTGATTTTTTTCCCGAAGACATCCAAACATCCATCTGCCACTGCGAAATCATGGTCGTCACTGGAAATAGTGCCAATGGCGCCACGCTGCAACTCCTTCACGTTAGTCGGTGCCATATACGAGCGAAGTCCCAGGCGAATAAGGCCCTCGCCTGGATACTCTCCGTCATTTAAGGTGGCCATGGCATTTTCAAACGATGATTTTGCCCGACCGTCATTATTTTCCAACTGGGCCCGCTTGGCGCTGACCGCAAATAAAAACTGCGCGTTCACAAAGACATCGCTGGAGGGGTCACCTTGCAACGCTGACCCCTCGTGTGCCTCTTCCAATTCATCATGGGTGATACGAAGTTTATAGTGATCCCGCATCGTCACTTCGAACCCATCGTCCAACGTCGTGATGTGTTTAAAGACACCATGGGGATTGTGGCCGAACCTCATCATGGCCACTTTCAACGCAGCAACCGTCACGCAGTTACCCGTATTCCCCTGGGAAAAAGCCGCCCAGATATCGGCGGGCTTTTCTCCGGCGTTATGCACGGTGCCTCTGATAAACCGTTGGTGAGTTTCGGTCGCTGGAACAGCACGTGGCTGTACGACGGTTTCGGCGGCAGATACGTGCTGATTCTGGTTGCCAAACCGTGCAGTCATTTTGGCAATCAAAGACTTCAAGCGACTCAGAACGCCTGCCATGGGGTCCGCGTGATCAGGAACAGTTGAGGACTGGCCCGCAGTCGCTAAGCCAACCGTGACAGGCGACGCAGGCCCTGGGGTGAATGCAGGCACCTGGCTACCTGCGTAATAGGCCACCGACCCGTTGCCAATTGAGGAAACACTCATGAATACCACCTTGAGGTTGACAGCAATAAAGATAATTCACGTAATTTCAAGTAAGCACCCCCCAGCCGGGGATTAAGAACACCAACTTCCGGAATACAATTTTATTCACGCAGTAGAAATTAAAACCGATAAAACACAGCCTACATAAACCCGTAGCGGCGAATATCAAGCAAGCCGGCAACCCTCACAGGAATTGATAAACATAAGGCTCATGGTCACCGGCGTCGACTTCAGCCTTACTGATGTGCGCATGCAAACCGAGATGACCCATTAACTTGTGCCTGTCCGCGTTAGGGTTCGCCGATATACACAGAGCGCCCACGTAGGTCCGAAGGAAAGGGTCTTCTGCCGCAGAATACCAACTAGTTTTCCCTTCATAATCTTTGACCCTTTCCATCTGCTCGCGCTTGCACATAGCCGCAAATATCAATTTGGCGTCTGCGATCATCCCCTCATCCGTACCATTGAATCGGGAGGCTTTACCCGCCCACTTCAATTCCTGATCAGTAATGCTGAGTTTAAACCCGTCCTTCATGGTGATCGTGTGTCCCCCCGCAACACGGGAGAACTCATCAAAAATACTGTCAACGCTTTGACCAAACTTCTGCATGGCAATCTTGATAACTTCAATATGAGCCGTACGCTTATCGTACCCCATCCACGGATAGGGCTGATGAATTGCGCTCAGGCCTGTCGTGATATTATCCGGCTTCTCGCCTTTGCGCTTGGCGGAAGGCGTTATAACTTGCAATCCATTTTCATTGTAAGTACTGCGTATTCGCTTCTGTTCATATTCATCAAGACCGATACCACGCCTGCCGTGCAGGCCGTCAGCCATGCTCAATTCATCGAAGGAATCAATTTCTTCAACGTCGGCATCAGGCACCTCGACAGTGGCCGGCAGCGGAACAACCTTATCCGAAGTTTTAACGGTGTCAGCGCTGATGTCGGGCACCACAACCACACTGGGGGATGGCGCAGGTTCGGGTGGCTTGGGAAGTACTTCCCTGGGAACAGTCTTCGTATCAAGTTTTTCGACCAAGCCTGCCAGCACCGTTAAAAGAGACAGCAAGGAAGTCATCTCTTCCTTATTGTCCGGTGCATCACCATATTTATCGACAAGTGACGGCAAAGAAGAAAGTATGGACTGTACTCCGTCCCTCACAAGTTGCCTATCACCGCGTTGGACACTACTTGTTTCGGAGAGCTGCACAGGCGTGTGCGGCACAGCGTTTCGGTCGGTATTACTGAGTGTTTTTTGCGGAAGCACAGTGTTTCGATCATGCGACATTTGAAACGGGGGACTAATCCCTGACAACGCACTCATACATGTCCTACCTATAAACAGGCTCCGAGTAATATTCGGAATATTAAGAAATACTCAAACCCTGAAAGTTGCAGCCAATTACCAGAAACATAATGTCAGAACAATCAGGCTAAACCATGAGCATTACTTTATTGGATAGCGTTCCCCCTTTAGTTCCTGCAGGCAACTTGGCAATACGTTTCATGCCTTGTGTTTAATAGTGGGTTATTACCCGGCGCACCTTTAACAGCGCCTGACGCAACGCTCCACTCGCCACCGATCCAAGGGCCAACCGTATCGCATGGGGCACATGCGCCGAGACGGCAAACGGCTCGGCGGTAGACACCGAGATGTTTTCCCGTGCCAGCGCCATGGTGACCTGGTCGGCGCGGGCGTCTTCCGGCAAGGGCAGCCACAAAAAATACGAAGACGGATGGCGGATAACATTCAGCCCCGCCAACACCTCATCGGCCACCGCCTGGCGCGCCTGAGCGTCCTTACGTTTTTGCGCTTCAAGCTGCAGCACCGTGCCGTCGTCGATCCACGCGACAGCCACCGCTGTCATCACCCCCGGGGTGTTCCAGGTGGTGGCCATGACCGTACGCTCCAGCGCCGCCATCCACTGTTGCGGAGCGGCCACGAACCCCACCCGCAGGCCGGTGGCAACGCTCTTGGAAAGCCCCGACACGTACACCGTGCGTTCCGGTGCCAGCTCGGCCACAGGCGGCGGCGCGTCCTCGGCTAAAAACGCGTAGGCAGCGTCCTCGATCAGGATCAAATCATGCTGACGGGCAATCGCCACCAGGTGCTCGCGCTGCGCCCTGCTCATCACCCAGCCCAACGGGTTATGCAGGGTCGGCATGCTGTACACGGCGCGTACCGGGCGCCGCGCGCAAAGCTTTTCAAGGAAGGCCAGGTCCGGCCCCGTCGCGGTCACCGGGATTGCGACGATTTCCAGGTGCAACGTCTCGGCCAGCACCTTGAAACCGGAATAGGTCAACGCATCCACCGCCACCACATCGCCGGGCTTGAGCAGCGACATCATGGTCACCGCCAGCCCGTGCTGAGCACCGCTGACGATCAGCACCTGCTCGGCCTGCACCGTCAGCCCACGACTCGCCAGGTGGCGCGCCACCGCCGCCCTTTCGTGCAGCCGGCCGGCGTGGGGCTGGTAGCGCAGCAGGGCCGACAGGTCGCCGGACAACGCCAACTGACGCAACGCAGTGCGCAGCAGGTCGGTCTGGCCCGGCAGCGATGGGTAGTTGAAGTTGAGATCGATCATGCCTGCCGCCACGGCGATCTGGCCGATGCCCTGCCCCGGCGACAACGCGATTTCCCGCACAAAAGTCCCGCGCCCGGTTTCACCGCTGACCAGGCCCATGGCCTCCAGCTCGGTGTACACCCGGCTGGCCGTGACCAGCGCCAGGCCGTGGCTCGCGGCCAACTGGCGGTGCGTCGGCAAACGCGTACCCGCCGCCAAGGTGCCGGAGCGGATATCCCGGGCGAAGGTGTCCACCAATGTCTTGTAGCGGGCGCGGGGCATAGGCGATGTATCCATGACAATTTTTTGATTGTCCCAATGGTGAATCATAGGATGCGGCAGACGCAACTTATCCTTATCGAGCCCGACACCCATGGAACGCACCACCACCCACCTCAACACCCGAGAACAGAACGCCAGCGGCTGGGTCAATGGCTTGATCGGCGTGGTGATCTTCAGCGGCTCGCTGCCCGCCACACGCCTGGCGGTGCTGGAGTTTGATCCGGTGTTCCTGACCGTCGCCCGCGCCACCATCGCCGCCCTGCTGGGTGCGTGCCTGTTGTGGCTGTTCAAGGAAAAGCGCCCGGCCCGTAGCCAGTTGTTGCCCTTGGCAATCGTCGCGCTGGGCGTGGTGATCGGCTTCCCGCTACTCACCGCCCTGGCGTTGCAGTACGTCACCAGTGCCCACTCCATCGTGTTTGTCGGCTTGCTGCCGCTGGCCACCGCGGTGTTCGGCGTATTGCGTGGCGGCGAGCGGCCCAAGCCGGTGTTCTGGCTGTTCTCGATTCTGGGCAGCCTGCTGGTGGTGGGCTACGCCATCGCCCAGGGCCTGAGCGCCGCGCCCGCCGGGGATTTGCTGATGCTGCTGGCGATACTGGCGTGCGGCCTGGGTTATGCCGAAGGGGCCAAACTTTCACGCACCCTGGGTGGCTGGCAGGTGATCTGCTGGGCGCTGGTGATCTCGCTGCCGATGGTGGCGCCTCTGACGGCGATCCTCGCCCCTGCGTCCTTCGTGAACATCAGCCTGCCGGCCTGGCTGAGCCTGGCCTATGTGTCGCTGTTCAGCATGCTGATCGGCTTTGTGTTCTGGTACCGCGGGCTGGCCCAGGGCGGCATCGCCGCCGTCGGGCAATTGCAATTGCTGCAACCGTTTTTCGGCCTGGCACTGGCCGCCACACTGCTGCATGAACAGGTGAGCCTGGGCATGCTGGTGGTGACGGTTGCGGTGATTGCGTGTGTGGCGGGGGCCAGGAAGTTCGCCCGCTGACCATCAGCGCTCAGGCGCAACCATCTTGAACTTGATGACAATCCCATTGGACACCACGCTGTCCGCCCACTCCCCCGCGCCGATCTTGAAGTCGTCGCGCTTGAGCACGAATTCACCGTCGAACACGCCAATGCCGCTCTGCTCCTTGAGCGCCACCTTGACCTCCACCGGCCGGGTCTGGCCCTTGAGGGTCAGGTTGCCGCTGAACAGGTAGCGGTTGCCCCCCAGGTCTGTGATGTGGGTCGAGGTAAAGGTGCCCACCGGGTAAGTCGTCATGTCGAACCAGCCGGGCTTGGGCAGTTCGGTGTTGGCGTCGTCGCTGCCGGCATTGATGCTCGGCAGCTGGATGGTCAGCACGGTGCTGGCGGCGGCCGGGTTTTGCGTGTCGAAATGCAGGCTCGCCGAATAGCGGCCAAACGTGCCGTACACCTGCTGGCCCATCTGGTCATAGGTGAAGCTGAGGGTACTGGCCGCCGGATTCACGTCGGTGTATTCCACCGCATACGTGTTGGACACGGTGCCGAGGGTAAGGAGGGCCGCTAGCAATCGAGGTGTCATGGGATTCTCAACCGGGAATGAACACGCTGTGCACTGCTAACAGCGTAGGTGCTGGATTTATTCACGTGCCTGGCATTAGGCTCGTACCCCGACAGAACTCAAACAACAAGGAGCCACGATGCCCGCGCTTTCCCTGCAAGACACCACGGCCCCCGACGGCGTCTGTTATGGCTGCGGCAGCCGCAACCCCCACGGGCTGCACATCAAGAGCCGCTGGGACGCCGACGGCATCCACGTGATCGCCGAGCACCAGCCCGACGCCCAATACTGCGGCTGGCCAGACCTGGTCTACGGCGGCTTGATCGCGATGCTGGTGGACTGTCACTCGAACTGGACCGCCATGGCCTACCACTACCGGGCCGAACAACGCGAACCCGGCAGCCTGCCGCGTATCGACTGCGTGACTGGCAACCTGGGGATCAAATTCATCAAGCCGACACCGATGGGCGTACCCCTGACCTTGCGCGCGAAAGTCGAAGGTGACGTGGGCCGCAAAAGCCGCGTGATGTGCGAGGTGTACGCCGATGGCGTGCTGACGGCCATTGGCGATTCGGTCTTCGTGCGGGTCGACACCGGGCAGTTGGCAGCCGCCGCCCATGGCCGGGAAGCCTGATACTGGTCTACATTCAGTCCCACCGCTAATCGAGGACGCTACCGATGACTCGTCTGACCGCCAAAGATTTCGCCCCTGAACTGCTGGAGCTTTACGACGGCTACGCCCACGGCAAGATCAACCGCCGGGAGTTTCTCGACCGCGCGGCGCTGTTCACCTTTGGCGGGCTCACGGCCTCGGCCCTGCTCGCCGCCCTGAGCCCCAACTACGCCCTGGCCGAACAGGTGAAATTCACCGACCCGGAGATCGTCGCCGACTACATCACCTACCCGTCACCCAAGGGCAACGGCACGGTGCGCGGCTACCTGGTGCGCCCGGCCAAAGCCAGCGGCAAGGTGCCGGCGGTGGTGGTGGTGCATGAGAACCGTGGGTTGAACCCGTATATCGAAGACGTCGCCCGTCGGTTGGCCAAGGCCGGATTCATTGCCCTGGCACCGGATGGCCTGACCTCCGTTGGCGGCTATCCCGGCAACGATGAGAAAGGTGTGGAGCTGCAGCAGAAAGTCGATCCCGAGAAGCTGATGAACGACTTTTTCGCGGCCATCGAATGGTTGATGCACCACGATGCCAGCACCGGCAAGGTGGGGATCACCGGGTTCTGTTATGGCGGCGGCGTGACCAATGCGGCGGCGGTGGCTTATCCGGAGTTGGGTGCGGCGGTGTCGTTTTATGGGCGCCAGCCGGAAGCCAAGGACGTGCCACGGATCAAGGCGCCGATCATGTTGCATTACGGTGAGCTGGATACACGGATCAACGAGGGCTGGCCGGCGTATGAGAAGGCCTTGAAGGCGGCCGGCACGACCTATGAGGCGTTTATCTACAAGGGTGCCAATCACGGTTTCCATAACGATTCGACGCCGAGGTATGACGAGGCGGCGGCGAATCTGGCGTGGGAGCGGACGTTGGGCTGGTTCAAGAAATACCTGGCCTGAACACAGCGCTTATGTGGGACTGGGCTTATGTGGGAGCCGGGCTTGCCCGCGATGGCATCACCTCGGTGTGTCAGATACACCGCGGTGCTGCCATCGCAGGCAAGCCAGCTCCCACAGTGATTCAGGTGTTTCCCGGGTCAGTGCTCCAACGCATACTGCCGGCAGTGGTTGAGATACCCTTCCTCATGGTTCCCCACCAACTGCACCACGCTGGTCCATAACCACGACGGCGCATCCAGCTGCTTCGACCGGTTCTCCTGCAACATCGCCATCCAGTCCTTGCGTGTATCCCGGTCCATCTGCCGTGCATGCGCCACGCCGACCACCCGCGCCAGGTACCCGGCCGCGTGCATCGCATCAATCTCGCTCAACTCATCCAGTTCCAGCTTCATGTCCTGGGGCAACAGCTCGCGGATAAAAAAACCGTGATCCAGAAACCGCGTCGCCAGCATCCGTTCCCCCAACGCCGGTGACAGGTGCCTGGCGCCCTCCACCACTCGCCGGCCATTGTCCCGGGGCATCTTCGCCCGTGCCGCCCGCGGCGCTGCAGCCCCTACCGCTTCCTTGATATCGAGCAGGCAGTATTCCTGATCGTCCTGGTCCCCTACCCCCAACAACACCGCATACCGCAACAACCCGAGGGAGCTGCAACCCTTGACCCAGTACGCCGAGTCCAGCAGCTCAACCTCGTCATCGTTGGAGCGGCCTTTGAGCGAAGTCACCAGCCGGTGGATTTCATCGGACGCGCACAACGTCTCAAGGGCTGACTTTTCCGCCCGGGACAACGACCAGAAATGCTTGCCCAACGGAATCGTCGGCCGGGTGTTTTCGATACGTTCGCGGGCCAGGTTCTTCCAGGTGCGCTCCACCGCACTGCGCATCCCGGCCTTGACCTGGGACGGACGCGGCGGTGCCTCGTCGGGCTTGTCCTTAAACGCCTGCGCGTAGCCCACCATCATCTCTTCAAGCATGCGGGCGGTGGTCACCCCCGGCAGGTCCGAACCCCGCGCAGCGGTGGCCAGGGACAGCGCCAGGCGCACCAGGTCATGGGCCGGGTTGCCGATCACCGCCTGGTCAAGGTCGCGGATATGCATGTCGATCCGGCCCTTGGTATCGCCCGTGGGCCCGAGGTTACCGGCGTGGCAGTCGCCGCAGATCCAGATCGCCGGCCCGTGGGGCAACCGCCGCCCGCGCTGGCTGTGCAGCCACTCGTAAAACTGAACCGTACTGCCCCGCACATAAGCGTGGGCGGAGCGCGCCATCTTCAGGTTGCGCAGTTGGATAAGGTGGGGCATTCGCGAAGAAGGACGCGGCGTTTTCATAGAGGCACTCGTCATGGGGATACGGTAGAGGTTAGCCCGTCACAAATGTTTCATTTTGTTTCAGGGATTTCTATTAATGAGCCGCATCGGCGCCATCGCTGCCGGGGTTACACTTGGCGTCGGCGCGCTGCGGTGGTTGTTTTCGCTGCGCACGCGCCTTAACACTGGCACCGCCGCCTTCTCCGATGTTTTGCCACCTTCAAGGAGCTTCCCGATGTTTGAAAAAGCCACCTGGCTCAATCAACCCCAGCACTGGAGCCGAGAAGGCGAGCGTCTCAAGGTCCGCACCGACGCCAGTACCGATTTCTGGCGTGAAACCCACTATGGTTTTGTGCGTGATAACGGGCATTTCCTGTTTGTCGAAACCGACGGCGACTTTACCGCTCAGGTCAAAATCCACAGTGAATTCACTCACCTGTATGACCAGGCCGGGTTGATGGTACGAGTGGATGAAGCGCGTTGGGTGAAGATCGGTGCGGAGCTGTCCGACGGCGTGACGCTGCTGAGCAGCGTATTGACCGATGGCGTGTCGGACTGGGCTACCGGCGTGTTCCCGGGTGATCCCGAAGCCTTCTGGATTCGCGTCACCGTGGCCAAGGGTGTGTTGCGCGTGCAGGTATCAGTGGATGGCGCGAGCTGGCCGTTGGTGCGCCTGGCGCCTTTCCCGGTGGCGCAGTCGTATCAGGTCGGGCCTTACTGCTGCACGCCAGAGCGCGGTGGGCTGGAGGTGGAGTTTTCCGAACTGTGGGTGGGTGCGCCCAACGGTAAATCCCTGCACGACCTGTCCTGACTAACGCCGGCTGCTCGCCACTTCGCGCAACCACGCCTTGAACGCCAACATCGCCGGTGTCTCGGCCCGCGACTGCAAGCGCGTCAACCAATAACTGCCGGTGGTGATGCCCACCTCGAACGGCTGGCGGATCACGTCCGTCGCCAACTGTCGGCTGAACATCATCGCCGGGGCCAGGGCCACGCCCGCCCCTTGCAGCGCCGCCTCCATCATCGCCAGGGACGAGTCGAAAACGATACTGCGCGGCACCAGCGTATCGGCAGGCAAACCCGCAGCCTGGAACCATTGCGTCCACTCATCCGCGCGGTAGGAGCGCAGCAACGTGTGCTTCAACAGGTCCGCCGGGGTCTGCAATTGCCGGGCGAGTTGCGGCACGCACAGCACCGTCAGCGGCGCCTCGAGCAATTGGCACGCCTCGGTGCCGTGCCATGCACCCGCACCAAAGCGAATCGCGTAATCCAGCCCTTCTGCTGCCACATCGACGCGGTTGTTGTTGGTGGACAGGCGCAGGTCGATAAACGGGTAGCGCGCCTGGAAATCCGCAAGCCGGGGCAACAGCCAGCCCACCGCAAAGGTGCCCACCGCGCCCACCGTCAAGACTTCGCGGTAATGCCCGCCTTCAAACTGGCCTAAGGTGTGAGCGATGCGGTCGAAGGATTCCCGCAGTACCGGCAGCAAGGTCTCGCCTTCGCTGGTGAGCATCAGGCCCCGAGGCAAGCGTTTGAACAGCGTGACATTGAGCTGCGCCTCCAGGCTTTTCACCTGGTGACTGACCGCCGCCTGGGTGACGCACAACTCAATCGCCGCCCGGGTAAAACTCAAATGCCGCGCGGAAGCCTCGAAGGCCCGCAGTGCGTTGAGAGGCAAATGGGAACGGAGCATGGCTTGACCCTAATTTTTCTAATGGCTGTTGCGAGATATCATCGTTTGCCGCCGGATCACAAACTGCCTAAATTTGCGGCGCCTGCGCAGGCAACGGTATTCACCCGATCACCTTCATGGAAGTCAGTCAGCATGTACACATCCATTTTCCCAACCGTGCGAAACACCACGATATTCGCCTTATTGCTCGGCGCAGGCAACTGCATGGCGGCTACCGACATACGCCAGGTCGTGGACAGTACTGTCCAGCCCCTGATGCAGCAACAGGACATCGCCGGTCTGTCGGTTGCGGTGATACAGAACGGCAAGGCGCAATACTTTAACTACGGCGTCGCCAACAAGGACAGCCAGCAGCCGGTCACCGAAAACACCCTGTTTGAAATCGGCTCGGTGAGCAAGACCTTTACCGCCACCCTCGCCGGCTACGCCCTGGCCAACGGCAAGTTGAAGCTGTCGGACCCGGCCAGTCAGTACCTGCCGGCATTGCGCGGCGACACGTTTGACCACATCAGCCTGCTCAACCTCGGCACCTACACCGCGGGTGGCTTGCCGCTGCAATTCCCGGATGAGTCCGATAACGCCGGCAAGATGATCAGCTACTACCAGCACTGGAAACCGGCTTTCGCCCCCGGCACCCAACGCCTCTACTCCAACCCGAGTATCGGCCTGTTCGGCCACCTGGCAGCGCAAAGCCTGGGCCAGCCGTTTAACCGCTTGATGGAGCAGACCCTGCTGCCGAAACTCGGCCTCAAGCACACCTTTATCACCGTGCCCAAGGCGCAAATGAACCTGTACGCCCAAGGTTACGACAAGGCCGGCAAACCAGTGCGCGTCGGCCCTGGCGCCCTGGACGCCGAAGCCTACGGCATCAAGACCAGCACCTCGGACCTGATTCAGTACGTTGAAGTGAACATGCACCCGGCGAAGCTGGAAAAGCCGTTGCAGCAGGCGATTGCCACGACCCACACCGGGTACTACACGGTGGATGGCATGACCCAGGGCCTCGGCTGGGAGATGTACCCCTACCCGATCAAATTGGATGCCCTGGTGGAAGGCAACTCGACACAAATGGCCATGGAGCCCCACAAGGTCAATTGGCTGACACCACCGCAGGCACCCCACGCCGACACGCTGGTGAACAAGACCGGCTCGACCGGCGGCTTTGGGGCGTACGTGGCTTATGTGCCGAGTAAAGACTTGGGGGTGGTGATCCTGGCGAACAAAAACTATCCGAATGCCGAACGGGTGAAAGCGGCCCATGCAATCCTGAGTGCGATGGATAAATAAATCCCTGCATAAATCAAATGTGGGAGCCGGGCTTGCCCGCGATGGCGGTGTATCAGTGAGCACCTGTGCTGGCTGACACGCCCTCATCGCGGGCAAGCCCGCTCCCACATTGTTTTGTGGTGTGATTTAAAGTGGGTTTACATCCCCAGCCAGTGCGGCAAGGCCAGGGAGATGAACGGCAGGTAGGTCACCATGATCAGGAACACCAGCAAAATCATCAGCCACGGCAACGCCGCGCGGATGGTCTGCCCCAGGGTCAGCCCGGTCACTGCGGAGGTCACAAACAGGTTCAGCCCCACCGGCGGATGCACCAGGCCAATCTCCATGTTGACCACCATCACAATCCCCAGGTGAATCGGGTCGATCCCCAGCTTCATCGCGATCGGGAAGAAGATCGGCGCCAGGATCAGCACAATCGCCGACGGCTCCATAAAGCTGCCCGCCACCAGCAACACCACGTTGACCATAATCAGGAAACCAATCGGCGTCAGGCCTTCGGAGATCACCCACGCGGTGATTTCCTGGGGGATTTGCTCGGTGGTCAGCACGTGGGCGAAGAGCATGGCGTTGGCGATGATAAACATCAGCATGATCGCCAGGCGCCCGGACTCCAGCAGCACCTTGGGGCAATCCTTGATCTTCATGTCCTTGTAGACAAACAGCGCGACAAACGCCGAGTACACCGCCGCCACCGCCGCCGCTTCGGTCGGGGTGAACATGCCGCTGTAGATACCGCCAAGGATGATCACCAGCAGCAGCAAGCCCCAGAACGCCCGGCGTGCACAGGTCAGCCACTCGCGAAAGGTCGCCCGTGGCTGGGCCGGCAGCTTCTTGATGCGCGCGACGATGTAGATCGCGACCATCAACATCAAGCCCAGCAGCAGGCCCGGAATCACCCCGGCCATAAACAGCTTGCCCACTGAGGTTTCAGTCGCCGCCGAGTACACCACCATCACAATCGACGGCGGAATCAGGATGCCCAGGGTACCGGCGTTGCAGATGATCCCGGCGCCGAATTCTTTCGGATAGCCCGAGCGCACCATGCCCGCCACGGCAATCGAACCCACCGCCGCCACCGTCGCCGGCGAGGAGCCCGACAGCGCGGCGAACAGCATGCACGCCAACACCGCCGCAATCGCCAGCCCGCCACGGATATGCCCGACGCAGGCGTTGGCAAAGTCGATCAGCCGTTGCGCCACGCCGCCGGTGGTCATGAACGCACCCGACAACAGGAAGAACGGAATCGCCAGGAAGGTGTAGGCGTCCGAGGTTTCAAACAGCTTGATGGCCAGGGAACTCACCGAGTCCGGGCTGAACATCAGGATCGACACCGCGCCCGACAACCCCAGGGAGATCGCGATGGGCACACCGAGGAACATGAACACGAACAGCAGCAAAAACAGACACAGAACGGCCATCAGTGACGCTCCTCATGGCTGCCGGCCAACTTGCTGGCTTCACCGGCTTCGTCGGCCAGGCCCAGCCCGGTTTGGCGGTGGGTGAAGATGCGGTAGAAGATTTCCAGGTAGCGGATGAACACCAGAGCAAAGCCGATGGGCACGATCACAATAATGTCGCCGACATCGATGCCGAACTGGTCGAGGTCTTCCGCGCCGATGTGGGCGGTCATCACCGCACTCAACCACTTGTAGCTGGCAACCATGAACAGCCCGGCGTAGGCCAGGCAGCACAGGCAGGCGAGCATGCCCAGCAGGCGCTGCACCCGGCGCGGCGTCAGCTTGACCAGGGCATCCACCCCCAGGTGGCCGGCGGTGCGCACGCCGTAGGAGATGCCAAAGAAAATCAGCCAGCCGAACATGGCCTTGGTCAGCGCCACGCTCCAGGTCATGTCCTGGGCCCAGCCCATGGTGTGGTCACCCAGGGCATTGAAGAAACCGCTGCTCCACGCCCACTTGTCGGCGAGGGCAAAGAACAGGGTGTAGATGTTGTTGAGCATGACGTAGACAAAAGTCACCAGGGTCATGGCGGCCAGCAGGATGGCGATAAAGCCTTCCTCCAGGTGCTCCCAGACGCGCCTTAGCGTTTGCATGGCAAAACCTCGCGAAACTGGACGGGGAAATTCACGACAAGTCACTGACGAAACCGGATCAATGTGGGAGCTGGCTTGCCTGCGATGCGGGCAACTCGGTCTTTCAGGAACACCGAGGTGATGCCATCGCGGGCAAGCCCGCTCCCACAGGAGTCGGGTTTGTTTCAGCAACCAATTACTGGTTCGACGCGTCGGCCGCCTTGATCAGGTCGGCACCGATTTCACCTTCGAACTTCTGCCACACCGGGCGCATGGCTTCGCGCCAGAGCTGGCGTTGCTCGGGCGTCAGTTCGATGATTTCGCTGGTCTTGGCGTCGATGATCTTCTGCTTGGCCGACTGGTTCAGCGCTTCGGCCTGCTTGTTCACCTCGACGGTGACTTCAACCATGATCTGGTCGAGGGTGGTGCGCACATCCGGCGGCAGGCCGTTCCAGAACTTGGCGTTGGTGATCACCATGTAGTCGATCAGGCCATGGTTGGATTCGGTGAAGTACTTCTGCACCTCGTTGACCTTCTGGCTTTCATAGTTCGACCAGGTGTTCTCGGTGCCGTTGACGGTGCCGGTCTGCAAGCCCTGGTACACCTCGGCGAAACTCATCTTGCGCGGGTTGGCGCGGATCGCCTTGAACTGCTCTTCCAGCACGCTGGAGGCCTGCACGCGGAACTTCAGGCCACGGGCATCCTTGGGCTCACGCAATGCCTTGTTCGCCGACAGTTGCTTGAGGCCGTTGTGCCAATAGGCCAGGCCGAGGATGTTCTTGTCTTGCATGGAGGTCAGCAACGCCTTGCCCTGGGCAGCCTGGAAGCGGTCGACTGCCGCCAGGTCGTTGAACAGGAACGGCAGGTCGTAGATCTGTACTTGCTTGGTGTACTGCTCAAACTTGGCCAGTGACGGCGCCAGCATCTGCACGTCCCCCAGCAGCAGCGCTTCCATTTCCTTGCCATCGCCGAACAGCGAGGAGTTCGGGTACACCTCGACCTTCACCCGGCCAGGCAGGCGTTCCTCAGCGAGCTTCTTGAACAGCAACGCGCCCTGGCCTTTCGGGGTGTTTTCAGCGACGACGTGGGCGAACTTGATCACAATGGGGTCGGCCGCCTGGGCCAGGCCCGCGGCAAACAAGGTGGCGGCGCAGAACAGCGCCCGAGAAAGCTTGAGCATGGAAAATCACCTTCTTATTGTTGTGTTATAGGGCAAGGTGCCTGATGTCACGCGTATAGAGAATTTCGAATTTTAGATACCTGCGTTCGGCGTGGACGAACGCCGACCATGCAAACAGTAGAGAACCAATGTGGGAGCTGGCTTGCCTGCGATGGCGGCGTGTCAGGCAACACATCCTTGGCTGAACCACCGCTATCGCAGGCAAGCCAGCTCCCACATTTTAGCGTTGTGCAGCCAGCAATCGTTGGGCCCGCAGCAACACCGGTGCATCCACCATTTGCCCATCCAGTTGATAGGCCCCTGCCCCATGGGCACCGGCTTCCACCACCCGCTTGGCCCAGGCCAAATCCTCGGCGCTGGGGGCCAACGCCTGGTGAATCACCGCCACTTGCCTGGGATGGATACACAGCGCGCCGGCAAAGCCCATTTCATAGGCATGCCGAATCGCGCGGCGCAGGCCTTCGGGGTCGTCGATGGCCGGGTGCACGCCATCCAGTGGCGCCACCAGCCCGGCGGCGCGGGAATGCACGATCAAGGCCAGGCGGGCCTGGTCCAGGGCAAATTGCGCGGCCGGGGAGCCGCTGCTCAGGTTCAAGTCCAGCGCCAGGTCCAGGCCGCCGAATGACAAGCGCTCCACCAACGGCGCATGGGCAATGTCCGCCACCGCCAGCAAGCCCCGCGCACTCTCGATGATCGGCCAGATGGCTTTGCCCGTGGCCGCCACCACCGCCACCTGGGCCGCGCTTTCAACCTTGGGCAGCAACACCCCCGCCACCCCGGCATGGGCCTGACAAAACGCCACATCGGCAAAATGCTCGGCATGCTCCGGCGCATTGATCCGCACCCATACCCGCGCTGCGGGCGTCGCCTGCAAAAACACCCCGAGGTTGTCCCGTGCCTGGCGCTTGAGCGGCTCTTCTACCGCGTCTTCAAAATCCACAATCACCGCATCGGCGCCACTGGCCAAGGCCTTGGCAAAACGTTCCGGCCGGCTGCCCGGTACGAACAGCGCAGAGCGCACAAGAGAAGTTGGCATCGCTCAATTCCTTATCAGATAACGCCGCGTGCACGCAGTCTGTCGATGGCTTCAGCGGAGTAACCCAACTGGTCGAGAATCCCCTGGCTGTGCTGGCCCAGCCCCGGCACCGCGTCCATCCGCGGGGTAAACGCCGCATTGCGCGCCGGCGGCAGCAGCGACGGCAACTTGCCCGCCGGGCTGTCGACTTCGCGCCAACTGTCCCGGGCCTTCAGTTGCGGGTGGTCCCACACGCCTTGCATATCGTTGACCCGGGCGCTGGCGATTTGCGCGTCTTCCAGGCGCTGGATCACGCCCTCGGCACTCATCTGCGCGAAGCGGTCGACGATGATCTGGCGCAGCACGTCGCGGTTTGCCGAGCGTTTGAAGTTGGCCGAGAAACGCTCGTCGGTGGCCAATTCCGGCGTGAGCAGCACCTTGTCGCAAAACGCCGCCCATTCCCGCTCGTTCTGCAACCCGAGCATCACCGTGCCGCCGTCGCCGGTGGGAAACGGTCCGTAGGGGTAGATCGTCGAATGCGCCGCCCCCGCACGCGGTGGCTGGGGCGCGCCGTCGAAGGCGTAGTACATCGGATAGCCCATCCACTCCACCAGGCTTTCCAGCATGCTGACGTCGATGCGACTGCCCTGGCCGGTCTTGCCCCGCAGCAGCAGCGCCGAGAGGATGCCGCTGTAGGCGTACATCCCGGCGGAAATATCGGCGATGGAACAGCCGGCCTTGGCCATCTGGTCCTCACCCGGGCCGCCGGTGACCGAGAGAAAGCCGCCTTCACTCTGGATCAGCAGGTCGTAGGCCTTTTTCTTTTCATACGGGCCACCCTCGCCATAGCCGGAGATGTCGCAGACGATCAGCCGCGGGAAGCGCTCATGCAGCGCCTCGAATGACAGGCCCATGCGCGCCGCAGCGCCCGGTGCCAGGTTCTGCACCAGCACGTCGGCGTCGGCCAGCAGGGTTTCCAGGATGTCCCCGGCATCATCGTGTTTGAGGTCCAGGGTCAGGCTTTCCTTGGAGCGGTTGGTCCACACGAAATGCGACGCCAGGCCGCGCACGCGCTCGTCGTAGCCTCGGGCAAAGTCACCGGCGCCCGGGCGTTCGATCTTGATTACACGGGCGCCCAGGTCGGCCAACTGGCGGGTGCAGAACGGTGCGGCAATCGCGTGTTCCAGGCTGACGACGGTGATGCCGTCCAACGGTCGTTGATTAGCAGTCATGACGATTCCTTAAAGCCAGTGAGCCAGGGACGTGGCGTGGCGCAGATCCCAGACTTTTTCGATCAGCCCGGTGGTTTGCGCGGGCGTGCGGGCGCCGCTGAATTGAGTCAGGCGCTGGAACTTGTCGGCCAGCTCGGCGCGGTTCAGGGTGTTGCCCGGGTCGCCCTTGGGTTCGTCGATGGCGCCGTGCAGCACGCGACCGTCGACCGTGGTGACAATCACCCGGCCCAGCCAACGCTGCGGATAAGCACCGTCGACCTCGGCGTCGAGGGTCATGCTGACCTTGTCGCGAAATGCCGATACGGCGGGATCGGAGAGCGCCAGTTCATGAAATTCGGTCAGCCCGGCCTTGCCATGCACCGCAATCAACCCCAGCACGGTGCCCATGGAAAACTTGGCCTGGTGCACGGTCTGCGGCAGCGTTACCCGGCCCAATACGTCGATGGCGCCTTGATGAACGCGGGTTTCCACGCGGGTGATGTGCTCATGGCTGATGCCCTCGCGCTGCATCAAATCCAGCAGCGCATCGGCGGCCGGATGGGTGTGGCGACACGAGGCGTGAAACTTGAACGAGGTTTCCAGCAACGCCCAGCGACTGCCGAGGCGATCCGACAGTTTGCTGGGGTCTGCGTCAGTGGACATGCCCGCCGCCATCCCCTGATCACCTTCCAGAATATTGCGCGCACCTGTCAGCCCGTCCGCCGTCAAATACGCGGCCAACAAACCATCGGCGGCCGCCTTGGCGGTGTGCAGTTGCTTGGAGTCGGCGGCATCCCGCAGGAACTCCCAAAGACCGGCCGCCTGAGTGCCTGCACTGCCCAGCAGATTGATGAATTGCTCTTCATTGAAGTCGAGCAATTTCCCCACCGCGACAGCCGCCGCAAGGGTGCCGACGGTGGCCGTGGTGTGGAAGATCCGGTAGTGGGAACGGCCCATGAATTCGCCGATGCGAATCCCGGCTTCGTAACCAGCCACCGAAGCCAGCAGCAGTTCGCCACCGGATTTGCCGAGGTCTTGCGCCGCCGCAAATGCAGCAGGAAACACCACGGTCGCCGGGTGCAGGACGGAGCTGTTGTGCAGGTCGTCCTGCTCCACCAGGTGCGACGACGCACCGTTCACCAGTGCGGCGAAATACGCACTGCTGCTGCCCCCGCTGACAATCACCTGCGCCGGGCCATTGGCCGGGCCCATCCTGCGGGCATAACGCTCGAACAGCGGGATCGGATGTGCGCCTTGGCTGGCCAGCGCCGAGGCGAGCCAATCGAGGAACAGGTCTTCGGTGCGGGCGAGCACGTCGTCCGGCAATTGCTCGTAATTCAACTCGACGAGGAACCGGCACAGCGCTTGGGTATGGCTCATGGTCAGGCCCTCAGAAGCTGCGTGGCAGTTCGAGCAAATGCTCGGCCACGTAGGACAGGATCAGGTTGGTGGAGATCGGCGCAACCTGGTACAGGCGGGTCTCGCGGAACTTGCGCTCCACGTCGTATTCACAGGCAAACCCGAAGCCGCCGTGGGTTTGCAGGCAGGCGTTGGCGGCTTCCCAGGACGCCTTGGCCGCCAGGTACTTGGCCATGTTCGCGCTGGCCCCGGCGTTGGCGCCGCTGTCGTATTCCTCACAGGCACGCCAGCGCATCAAGTCGGCCGCTTCGATCTCGATATGGGCTTCGGCAATCGGAAACTGCACGCCCTGGTTCTGCCCGATGGGCCGGCCAAACACCACGCGGTCACGGGCATAGGCGCTGGCTTTCTCGATAAACCAGCGGCCGTCGCCGATACACTCGGCGGCAATCAGGGTGCGTTCGGCGTTGAGGCCGTCGAGGATATAGCGGAAGCCCTTGCCCTCCTCGCCAATCAGGCTGTCCAGCGGCAACTCCAGGTTGTCGAAGAACAGCTCGTTGGTTTCGTGATTGACCATGTTGGCAATCGGCTGCACGGTCAGACCGTTACCGATGGCTTCCCGCAGGTCCACCAGGAAGATCGACATGCCTTCGGATTTTTTCTTCACCTCCGCCAGCGGCGTGGTGCGGGCCAGCAGGATCATCAGGTCGGAGTGCTGCACCCGCGATATCCAGACTTTCTGGCCGTTGATCACGTACTTGTCGCCACGCTTGACGGCGGTGGTCTTGATTTTGGTGGTGTCAGTGCCGGTGGTGGGCTCGGTCACGGCCATCGACTGCAGGCGCAGTTCGCCGCTGGCAAGCTTGGGCAGGTAGAAGCTTTTCTGCGCTTCGCTGCCGTGGCGCAGCAAGGTGAACATGTTGTACATCTGGCCGTGGACGGTGCCGGAGTTGCCGCCACAGCGGTTCACTTCCTCAAGAATCACCGAGGCTTCCGCCAGCCCAAGGCCGGAGCCGCCGTAGGCTTCCGGGATCATTGCCGACAGCCAGCCGGCGTCGGTCAGGGCCTTGACGAAGGCTTCCGGGAAACCTTTTTCCTCATCGACCTTGCGCCAGTAGGCGGCGTCGAATTCAGCGCACAGTGCGCGGACGCCTTCGCGGATGGCATTCAGTTCTTCGTTGTCACTCGGGTTCATTAACGGCTCTCCGCCTGTTGTTCTTGGAGGTTTATTCGAAATGCAGTTCGGCGCGCTGGGCCAGGCCGTCAGCGTTGCCCGCCCACAGTTCGGCCACGCCCGGCGCAGTGATGCGCCCGCCGACTTCAAAGGGTTGCGGGGCAATCAACGGCCGCACGCCGCGATAGGAAAAACGGCGCAACGTGGCCCCAGGGTTTGCCCGACAAAACGTGCGCAGGCTCAAGGTGGCGATCAGCGGCCCGTGCACCACCAGCCCCGAATAACCTTCGGTGCCGGTGACATAGGGATAGTCGTAATGGATGCGGTGGCCGTTGAAGGTCACGGCGCTGTAGCGGAACAACAGGGTGGGCGTCGGATCGACCGCTTCGCGCCAGTCGCCTTCGGGTAATACATCACCACTGCCCTGCTTGGGCGGCGTGGGTTCGCGATAGACGATGTCCTGTTCCTCGCGAATGGCCAGGCGGCCGTCCTGGGAATAGTCGTGGCGCACGGTGACAAACAGCAGCGAGCCGGTGCGGCCGGTTTTTTCTTCCACTTGGGTGATGGTCGAGACACGGGTGGCAGGCTCACCGGCACGCAACCCATGGAAGAACTCGATACGCCCGCCGGCCCACATGCGATTGCGGTTATCCGCCGGCGGCAGGAACCCGCCACGGGCCGGGTGGCCGTCACCGCCCAGGGCGGATTCGGGCAGCGGGTCCTGGAAAAAGCACCATTGCCACAAGGGCGGAACTGCCTCGCCATCCGCCGGTACTGCTTCGCCGAAGGTGGCGGCGATGCGTTTGAGCAGGTTGTGGCTCAAGTGGTCGTGGGCTGTTTCGCTACGGCCGATCCAGTCTGTGGCGCTCATCAGGTGCATGTCCTCGGGCAGGGAATCTGAGCCGGATCATGCTGGGCCTTGGCCGTTCTGAGAATTTGCATTTCAATAAAGCAGCGTTCGGCTATGCTGAACGCCATCGCCCATAAAAAGATCTCAAGCACCCGGATGATCAATGTGGGAGCTGGCTTGCCTGCGATAGCGCCCTGTCAGTCAACACTGCTTTGGTTGGCCCACCGCTATCGCAGGCAAGCCCGCTCCCACATGGGTTCTTCGTCGCTGCCCCGGAGCCTTGCATGCACTTTGATCTGGCGGACTTACGCCTGTTTATCCATATCGCCGAATCCCCCAGCCTGACCCAGGGCGCCAAGCGCGCGTTCCTCTCGCCGGCCGCCGCCAGTGCGCGGATCAAGGCCCTGGAAGGCCAGCTCGACACACGCCTGCTGTACCGCGACAGCCGTGGCGTGGAAATCACCCCGGCGGGCGAACGGCTGTTGCACCATGCGCGGTTGATCATGCGTCAGGTGGATTACCTGAAAAGCGAGTTCACCCAATACGGCATCGATTCGGCCGGGCATATCCGCATTTTTGCCAACACCACCGCCGTGACCGAGTTTCTTCCCGAAGTGCTGGCCGGATTCCTGTCCCAGCGTCCCGGCGTGACCGTGGACCTTCAGGAGCGGCTGTCACGGGACATTGTGCGAGGGGTACTCGACGGTACCAGCGACATGGGCATCATTGCCGGCCCAGTGGAAGCGTCGGGGTTGCAGGTGCTGCATTTCAGCACCGACCATCTGGTGCTGACGGTGCCCATGGGGCATCCGCTGGCGGGCCTGCCTTCGGTGACGCTGGAGCAAACCCTGGCCTACCAACATATCGGGTTGCATGACGGCAGCACGTTGCTGAGTTTCCTGCGTGAGCATGTGGAACGGTTGGGCAAGCATCTGTCGTTGCGGATCCAGATGTCGAGTTTCGAGGCGATCTGCCGGATGGTCGAGGCCGGCGTCGGGATCGGCATCATTCCGGAGTCGGCGGCGGTGCGGCACAGCCGGACCATGCAGTTGGTGACAGTGAAACTGGATGAGGTTTGGGCGGTGCGCGAGCGCAGTATTCTGGTGCGGGAGCTGGAGGCGCTGCCCGGCACCATTCGTGCGTTGATCGCGACCTTGATGCCCGAGATGGAACCGCCTCGGCTGCCGGACGCCTAAGCTAACGTTCACCTTTTGCGAAGGAGATCAGGTCATGCAGCTTGAAGGTTCCTGCCATTGCGGCGCGGTTACGTTCAGTCTTGAGAGTGCTCATCCCTACCCCTATCAGCGGTGTTATTGCTCGATTTGTCGCAAGACTCAAGGGGGTGGCGGGTATGCGATCAATCTTGGCGGGGATGCCAAGAGCCTGAGGGTGCGGGGGCGTAAGTTGATTTCGGTTTATCACGCGCGAATGAAAGGGCCGGGGGATGGTCGGGCGCATGCGAGTACGGCTGAGCGGCATTTCTGTTCGCAGTGTGGGTCGGGGTTGTGGTTGTTCAGTCCGGAGTGGCCGGAGTTGATTCATCCGTTTGCTTCGGCGATTGATACGCCGTTGCCGGTGCCGCCGGAGCATACGCATTTGATGTTGGGGTCGAAGGCGCCTTGGGTTGAGGTGAGTGTTCGGCCGGGGGATCTGGAGTTTGAGGAGTATCCGGAGGAGTCGATTGCCCAGTGGCATGGGCGGTTGGGGCTCGGCTGATGGGTGTATATCCGTTATTTAGGTAACGGCCGCTATTGGTTCCGCCCTTACGGCGGCTCACTTTTGAAGAGCGCAAAAGTAAGCAAAACGCTCTTGCCCCACCACTCGGCACCTCGCTTAGGCTCGGTGTTGCCCTCACTCCGGCTTTGGACCGTGGGCCGCCTAAGATCAAGATCAAGATCAAAAGCAAGAGCACAGCGGCCTACAGGCCGGCTTGAGTGTTGAAGAGCAAAAGCAACAGCCAAATCAAAAGCGGGCACAGTCAAATGTGGGAGCTGGCTTGCCTGCGATAGCATCAACTGGGTGTACCTGATGCACCGAGGTGTCTGCATCGCAGGCAAGCCAGCTCCCACAGAAAAGCAGCTCTGTTTTCGCTCTGGCTTTTGATCTGGCTTTTAACACTCAAGCCGGCCGGGAGGCCGCTGTGCTCTGCTTTTGATCTGCTTTTGATTTTGATCTGCGGGCCCCGTTAACCACGATGGCCGCAAGTAGGCACGGTGGAGCGGGTAAATCGGCAGGGATGCCGATTTAGCCGCGCCGGGCCATGGATGGCCCGTCGCGGCGGCCCGCGGAATCGGGCCGGAGTGCGGGCATGCCGAGCCTAGGCGAGGCACCGAGTGGTGGGGCAAAGACCTTTTGGTTACTTTTGGGGCGTTTGCCAAAAGTGACCCGCTGTAAGAGCGGAACCATAGGTCGCCGTTACCTAAATAACGGATATGTACACCGAATCAAACAGCCGCCAAAGAAGGCTCCAACTGCCGCTGAGCCAACCAAATCTCCTCCTGCAACCACTGCGCAAACACCTGCAACTGCGGCGTATCCGTCTGCTCCGGCCGGGTCACCAACCAATACGACTGATGCCCCTCCACATGCACATTCAACACCTGCGTCAACTGCCCACTGGCCAACTCCGAAGCCACCATATGCCAATCCGCAATGGTAATCCCCAACCCATCAATCGCCGCCCGAATCGCCAAATCCAGCAGGTCAAACTCATACCCACCCTCGATATCAACCCCACTGATCCGCGCCGCATCCAGCCAGTGCTTCCAGGTCAAATACCGCTGATCCTCCCGCGCCAGCACATGCAGCAACGTCATGCGATTCAGGTCTATCCCGTCACTCCACTCCCGGGCATACAACGACGGCGCGCACACCGCAATGTGCCGCTCCTGAATCAACAACGAGCTGTCCAACCCATCCCATTCCCCATCGCCAAACCGGATCGCACAATCAAGGGTGCTGGTCTCCGCCAGGCTGTCCTGCAACCGCGTGGTAATGCTCAGCTCCAACTCCGGATGCTGCTCGCGAAGGCGCCCCAACCGCGGCATCAACCAACGATTGGTAAACGTCGGCGGCGCGTTGATGTGCAAGCGATTGGCATGGGACTTCTGCTGGATACTGCGCACCGTCAGCTCGATCTTGTCGAACGATTGGTGCAATGCCCGTAGCAACACGCGCCCGGCACTGGTCAATTCCAGGTGGTGGTGGCGACGCTCCAGCAGGGCCTCGCCCAACTGTTCTTCAAGCTGGCGCACCTGGCGACTGACCGCACTCTGCGTCACGTTCAACAGCTCGGCAGCCCGGGTAAAACTGCCGGTGCTGCCGGCGACTTCGAAAGCTTTAAGGGCGTTGAGACCGGGCATTTTGCGTTTCATGGACGACACTCGGGAGCACAGGGGAAATAACCCGCACAACATACCTTTTTGTATCGGGTCAGCGGTAGCGCCCTGGGTGGACGGCGCATTAATCGCCCCAGGCACCGAATGTGTCGTTTATCGATGTATCCCGTCGCTCACGCATAAATAGCATGCGAATAACGCATGCACACTAAGACAATTAAGCATTGGTCGCCGCCCAACCATAAACGCTAGTCTGCCGATGGACTTCTTATAACTTCGCCTCTCTCTTTCGCGATTAACTTGTCGAGTCGTGGCCATGTCCAGCGCATCCGTTTCATCCCGGCGAAGTATGGGTTTACTGGCCCTTGTCTTTACCGCCTGCAACGCCACCACCCACGGTTTCAGTGTGTTTCTGTATTCGGCGCTGTTGCCGCAGATTCGCCTGGGGTTTGAGCTCAGTTACAGCCAGGCCGCATTGATCGCCGCGCTGTTGCAGTTGTTCTACATGGGCGCCTCGATTGCCAGCGGCCTGGCGGCGGCGTGGATCAGCCCGCGCAATATGGTGCGCCTGACCATCGTCCTCAGCCCCGCCCTGCTGGCCCTGGCCGTGGCCACGCCGTGGGTGTTGCCGTTTGCGCTGTGCCTGGCGCTGGTGTCGGCCTGCGCTGTATCGAACTGGAACGCGATTTCAGCCCTGGCCCAGGAGGTGATCCCGGCCACTCACCGCAGCCGGGTATTGGGGCTGGCGTCGTCGGGGTCGGCCTTTGCACTGTGCTTGAACGGGCTTTTGATCGCGCTGTTGCAAGGGTTGTCCCTGCGGCAGTTCTGGCTGATCTGCGCCGGGTTGACACTGGTTGTCACGCTGCTGACCTTATGGACATTGGCCCCGCTCAAGGAACCGGCGCCACGGGAAGTCAAGGCGCCTGCGCTGAGTCAGGTGCTGCGCCAGTGGCTGAAGCTGTGTGTGGCGCAACCTGTGGCGATGCAGATCGTGGTGCTCAGCGCGTTTATCGGCGCCATCAGCGGGCCGTTCCTGAACTTCCTTTCGGCGTTTGTCAGCGAGCAGTTGCAGGCCAGCGCCTCGGTCACCGGGTCGATGTGGACGCTGATCGGCATCGGCGGCGTCATCGGTGGCTTGCTGCTGGGTACGCTGGCAGACCGTTGGGGTGCGTTGCGGGTGATGGCCCTGAGTATCGGCGCGTTTGGCCTCGGCATGCTCGGCTTGCTCGGGCATCCCAGCCTGTTACTGAGCTGGCTGGCGGCCGGGCTGTTCGCGCTGTTTTATTTCCCGTGCTGGGGCCTGATGGCCGCTTACGTCGGCGCCCGCCTCAGCCCGGTGCAGAGCCTGCAGGTGGTGAGCCTGAGCATGGTCAGCTACGGCCTGGCGAGCGCCACCGGCAATGCGCTGTGCGGCTGGTTGCTGCAAGTCACCGGCGAGTTTGCGGTGGTGCACGGCTGGATCGTGGCCTGGGTGCTGGCCAGCCTGTTATTGCTGAAGCGCATGGCCCATCGACAAACGGCCGAGGCGCTGGCCGCCCAGATGCCCTGAGTGGCCCAATTGCCGGCGCAGAATCTCCACCAGTGCATCCACTTCCGGCACCTGGCAACCGGCTGAGCGCCAGAACATCAGGCGTGCCGGCGCAATCGGCGGGAAACCCTGGCGCTCGTCCAGGATCTGCCAGTCAGGCGGCACCAGGCGACGCGCCATCACGCCGACCGACAGCCCCTGCTCGATCGCAATCGCAATGCCCCGCGGACTCTGGCTGGTGTAGACCACCTGCCACGAGCGTCCGGACTGGGCCAGCGCCTGCACCGCATTCGCACGAAACGCACAGCCCTCGGCATACACCGCCAGCGGCACCGACTGACGCCCCACGCAGCTCCAGCTGGGCGCCGCCACCCACACCAGCGGCTCGTCACACAGGTATTCGCCGGCTTGCAAACCGGAGTGTTCCACCCCCAGCACCAGGTCCAGCTCACCCCGTTGCAGGCGCCCCACCAGGGCCGTGGACATCTCGCAGCACACGTCGGGCCGCACCTGGGCGAACTGCGTCTGGAAGTCCTTGAGCATCCCGCCCAGGCAATACTCGGCGTAGTCCTCGGGCATGCCGAGGTGGATGCACACCTGTTCATTGGGCAATTGCGCGGCGCTGACGGCCTCGCTGTGCAGCTTGAGGATCTGCCGGGCGTAGATCAGAAAGGTTTCGCCACTGGGGGTCAGGCCCACCGAGCGGCTGGTACGGCGGATCAGCGGCGTGCCGACGATGTCTTCCAGGCGCTGCAGGCTCTGGCTGACGGTGGATTGAGTCTTGTGCAGGCGCTCGGCGGCGGCCGAGAAACCCTGGCATTCAATAATTGCCACAAACACTTTAAGCAGGGTGCCATCCAGTTCGCCCGACATAACTATCGCCCTCCCCGATGGATTCGATCACAACTTGTAATTTCCACTTTGCACCTCGTTCAGCAACTATCGGGTCAGCCAAAAAACACCAACTGATAGTTCCGGGAGTCTTGCATGAGCCTTCAACTTGCTGACGCTGAAGTGGGCGATATCAGCGACATTATTAATACCGAGCTGTATCCCATACATGATTCGGGCCATGTTCAATTACAGGCCCTGGTCGAACACGCCCGGGCCGAACTGGCGGAAGACGGTTGCTGCCTGCTGAAGAACTTCCTGCGCCCCGCCGCGCTGGAACAGGCACGCCTGGAAGGCCTGGCGCTGTCGGGCAAGACGTTCTATTCGGTGCGCAAGGTCAATGCCTACTTCACCGAAGATGACGCTTCCCTGCCCCAGGATGATCCGCGCCGCACGTTCATGGAGCGCACCAGCGGTTTTGTGACCCGCGACATGATTGCCCCGGACGCCATCATCCACCGGCTGTACGTATCGCCGATGATGAAACGCTTTATCGGCGCCTGCCTCGATGAGCCGGAAATCTACGAATACGCCGACCCGTTCGCCGGGCTGGTGATCAACGTGATGCCCGACGGTACCGAGCAGCCCTGGCACTTCGACACCAACGAATTCATCGTCAGCATGATGACCCAGAAGCCCGAGGCCGGTGGGCTGTTCGAATACGCGCCGATGATTCGTTCCCGCACCCAGGAGAACCTCGGCGCAGTGGGCAAGGTGGTACGCGGCGAAGACCGTTCGCGGGTAAAGGAACTGGAGCTCAACCCCGGTGACTTGCAGATTTTCAAGGGGCGTTTTTCGGTGCACCGGGTCACCCGTGTCGAAGGCGCCACCGAGCGCAACACAGCGATCTTCGCCTACTCCGAAAAGCCCGGAATCATCGGCCGCGCCCAGCGCACCAAGCAGCTTTACGGACGCCTGTCCGAAGCCCATTTGCAAGCCGAACGCAACCTGGTCCGCAGCGACCAGTTGCTCGACTGATTCACCCTCTCAAAAAACTAAAAAACCGTCTTTGCCCTGCGAGGAACACCCCATGAGTCTGTCCGGCCCCAACCGCCACCCCGCCGATTGCGAACCTACCTATGACGAGATCCAGCAGATCCAACTGGACCGCCTGCAACGGGTACGCAACGAACTGAAAAAGCGCGACTACGCCGCCTGCGTGCTGTTCGACCCCACCCACATGCGCTACGCCACCGGCTCGCGCAACATGCAGGTGTACTCGGCCCGCAACCCGGCCCGCTATGCGTTTATCCCGGCCGAAGGTCCGGTGGTGGTGTTCGAGTTCGGCGGTTGCCTGCACCTGGCCGAAACCCTCAACACCGTCGATGAAGTGCGCCCGGCCAAGGCCATCTCCTATTACTTCTGCGAAAGTTTCCTGGGCAATGTCACCGCCGACTGGGCCGCCGAAATCGACGAACTGGTGCGTCAATGCGGCGGCGGCAAACGCATCGCCATTGAAAGCGCGACCTCGGCCGCGGCCTTCGAATTGCAAAAACTCGGCTATCAGATTTTCGATGCCCAGGAACCCCTGGAACGTGCGCGCTGCATCAAGGTGCCGAACGAACTCAAGATGATCCGCGCCAGCCTGCGCGCCACCGAAGCCGGGGTGCAGCTGATGGAAAGCAAGCTCACCCCCGGCATCAGCGAGAACGAACTGTGGTCGCACCTGCACCAGCACGTGATCGCCACCGACGGCGATTACGTCGAGACCCGCCTGCTGTCCTCCGGCCCGCGCACCAACCCGTGGTTCCAGGAATGCAGCACCCGGCCCATCGAGGCCGGCGACCTGGTAGCGCTGGACACTGACGTGGTCGGGCGCTTCGGCTACTACGCCGATTTTTCACGGACCTTCCTCTGCGGTGAACAGGCCGCCACCGCCAAGCAGCAGGAGCTGTACAAGCTGGCCTACGAACAGGTGCAGACCAATATGGAAATGCTCAAGGCCGGGCGCAGTTTCAAGGAGTACGCGGAACTGGCCTGGAAGATTCCCGAGCATTACAAAAACAACCGTTACTTCGCCCTGGTGCACGGGGTGGGCATGACCGGTGAATACCCCTACGTGGTGCACCGCGAAGACATTGATGCCCTCGGCTACGACGGCGTGTTCGAAGCCGGCATGACCATCTGCGTGGAAAGCTACATCGGCCACGACGACGGCGGCGAAGGGGTCAAGCTGGAAGAGCAGATCTACATCCACGAACACGGCATCGAGTTGCTCTCCGACTACCCGTTCGACCCGCGCCTGTTGCGCTACTGATCGTTCCCACGCTCTGCGTGGGCATGCATCCCGTGACGCTCTGCGTCACCGTTTCGCAGAGGGGACGCGGAACGTCCGGGGCAGCATTCCCACGCAGAGCGCGGGAACGATCGGTCGGTGGGGAGCGACATGTAACATGCGTTTATAGAACGTTCCAATGCAGAATTTGTCGTTTGTCGATCTTTGCGCAAATGACAAAACTGCGGGCATCTCTAATAAAAACAACATGAGAGCTGCCCTATGTCCCGTCCCATTGCCACCCTCCCGACTTCGTTGCGCCTTGTTCTTCTGCCGGCTTCACAGCGGTCACGGTCGCGCCTGCCCGGCGTTCGCCACTGACCCTTGCGGTTCAACAAAAAAACGCACATTCGCAAGTACCGGAGAGGCTTATGAAAGAGTTGACTACCCTGGACGGCGCCGCGCCGCATCCAGCCGTAAATGATCTGTGTGCCCACGTGCAAAGCGGCGAAATCAACCGCCGCCAATTCCTGCGCACGGCCGCGCTGCTGGGCATCACCGTGGCCAGCGCCAGCACCTTTCTCGGCTCCGCACTGCTGGGCAATGACGCCCAGGCCGCCGAGCCGCGCCAGGGCGGCAGCCTGCGGTTTGCCTGCGCTATCCAGGAAATCCAGGACCCGATGCTGATCACCTGGATCGAAGCCTCGAACCTGCTGCGCAACTCGGTGGAATACCTGACCTGGGTCGATGCTGACAACATCACCCACCCGTATCTCGCCGAGAGTTGGAGCCCGTCGGAAGACCTCACCACCTGGACCTTCAACCTGCGCCAGAACGTGAAGTGGAGCAACGGCGACACCTTCAACGTCGACGACGTGCAGCACAATATCGAACGCTGGATTGCCGCAGACTCCAAGTCGGTGAACCGCACCGCGTTCCAGGACATCAAGGCCTTCGAGAAAGTCAGCGACTTCCAGTTCCGCCTGGTGCTCAAGCGGCCGATCCTGGCGATCCCGGAGATGCTCAACGCTTTCACCTGCGCCATCGTGCACCGCAGCTTCAAGGCCGGTGATGACTGGGCGAAAAACCCGTTGGGCACCGGACCGTTCAAGCTGGTGTCGTTCGCGGTGAACAAGCAGGCGACCTTCGCCAAGCGCGCCGATTACTGGGGCAAACCGGCCAACCTCGACGAGCTGCGCTACGTCGACATGGGCACCGACGTGTCCACTCACCTCGCCGCCCTGCAAGCCGGGCAAGTGGACGTGCTGTACCGCGTGACCGTGGCCGAGCTGGACCTGGCCAAGCGTTTGCCCGGTGCCCAGTTGCTCACCTGCAAATCCGCGCAAACCGTGGTGATGCGCATGGCCTGCGACCAGAAGCCCTTCACCGACCTGCGCATTCGCAAGGCCGTGGTGCTGTGCGCCGACAACGCGCAGATGCTGAAGATCGCTTATCGCGGCATGGGCACCCTTGGCGAAGACCATCATGTGGCGCCCTCCCACCCCGAATATTTCCCGTTGCCCAAGCGCAACCGCGACGTGGCGGCGGCGAAAAAGCTGCTGGCCGAGGCCGGCTTCCCGAACGGCATCGACATCGACCTGATCGTCGGCAACACCCAGGGCCGTTATGAGCAGGACTGTGCGCAGATCCTGCAACAGAACTGCCTGGAAGCCGGGATCCGCATCAACCTCAAAGTGATCCCCGCTGCGCAGTACTGGCCGATCTGGGACAAGGCCGCTTTCAGCCTGACCTACTGGGCCCATCGTCCGCTCGGGGTAATGTCCCTGGAGCTGGCCTACCGCGGCGGCGGCGCCTGGAACGAAAGCCATTACAGCGACCCGGCGTTCGATGCCGCGCTGGACAAGGCCATGGGCATCATCGACCCGAAACAGCGCGCCGTGGCGATGGAAGAAGTCGAACGCATCCTGCAGGACGCCTGCGTGATCGTGCAGCCGTTCTGGGGCGACAAGTTCACCGCCGTGAGCAAAAAGGTCCAGGGCTTCCAGGTGCACCCTTCCGACTTCTACCCGATGGACCGTGTGTGGATGAGCGCTTGATTCAGGCGCCTCCTGCTTCCTGCCCGCATTCGGGCAGGCATCCCTTGAACAGTCGGAGCATGCACCCATGGCTCATTTTCTGATGCGCAAGTTATTGGCGCTGGTGGCGACCCTGCTGTCGGTGTCATTGATCGTGTTCCTGGCCCTGGAACTGAACATCGAAGACGTGGCGATCAACGTCCTCGGCCCCTATTCCGCCGCCGACCAGCGCGCGGCGTGGCTGGTGGAACATGGCTACAACCAACCCTTTGTGTGGCGCTACCTGGTGTGGCTCAAGGACTTTGTCAGCGGCGACTGGGGCACCTCGGTGTACTTTCGCGAATCGGTGATCAAGCTGCTGCTGCCGAACCTCGCGCAAACCCTGATCCTGGCCGGCCTGGCCTTGTTGGTGATGGTGCCGGTGGCGCTGACCCTGGGCGTGCTCGCCGGGATTCGCCAGGGCTCGGTACTGGATCGCCTGGTGTCGTTTCTGTCGATTGTTACCACCTCGATTCCCGACTTTGCCAGCGCGGTGTTCGTCTCGGCGATCTTTGTGTTCTGGCTCAACTGGCTGCCCGGCGTCAGCAGCATGAGCGAGGGTTTCAGCTCGGTGGAACTGGTGCTGCCGTTGATGGTGCTGTGCCTGTTCGGCATCGGCTACCTGGCACGCATCACCCGCGCCTCGATGGTGGAAGTGATGCAGGCGCCGTACATCCGCACTGCACGGCTCAAGGGTGCGTCGACCTCACGCATCGTGCTGCGTCATGCCTTGCGCAATGTGCTGATCGCGCCGGTCACGGTGATCATGCTGTACATCCCGTGGCTGCTGTCCAACGTGATCGTGGTGGAGGTGTTCTTCGCCTACAAGGGCTTCGGCTCGCTGCTGTACACCGCCTCGCTGAACCATGACGTGTACCTGATCGAAGCCTGCGCGATGGTCAGTGCCGTGGTGGTGGGCATCACCAAGATCTTCTCGGACCTGGCCTACACCTGGCTCAACCCGCGCATCACCCTGCGCAGCCTCGGCGGAGGTGCCCAATGAATGTCCTGCACTCCTTCAAACATCCCTTGGCGCTGCTCGGCCTGCTGCTGGTGGGCGGCTGGGTGCTGATCGCGCTGTTTGCGCCGTGGATCGCGCCCCATGACCCGCTGGAAAGCTTCACGCCCTTACTCACCCCAATGACCGCAGGCGACAACGGCCAGAGCTTCTTGCTGGGCACCGACATGATTGGCCGCGACATTCTTTCGCGGCTGATCTGGGGCACCCGCACCGTGCTGTTCTGGTCGATCCTCGCCACCCTCACCGCGTTTGCCGTCGGCATCGCCATGGGCCTGTGCGCCGGTTACTTCAACGGCTGGGTCGACAGCGTGCTGTCGTATGTGGCGGACACGGTGCTGTCGTTCCCGGTGCTGGTGTTGTACATCGTGATCATCATCGCCCTCGGCGCTTCGGCGCTGAATATCCTGATTGCGGTGACCTTCACCAGCGCGCCGGCGATCTTCCGGATCATGCGCGCCCTGACCATCGACATCCGCTCCCGCGACTACGTGCTCAGCGCCATCACCCAGGGCGAAGGCTCGCTGCGGATCATGCTGGTGGAAATCCTGCCCAACTGCGGCGGGCCGCTGATTGTCGATTTCTGCCTGCGCATCGGCTATACCGCGATCATGATCGGCGCCCTGGGCTTCCTCGGCCTCGGCCTGCCACCACCGACACCGGACTGGGGCGGCATGATCAACGACGGCCGCGCCATGGCCATCGCCTTCCCGCACCTGGTGATCTTCCCGTGCATCGCCATCTCCACCCTGATGCTGGGCCTGAGCCTGCTGGCGGACGGCCTGGATGAACACGCCCAGAAAGGCGCAAGGAGTTGAGCATGAACCCCACACAAGTGCTGCGGGTGCAGAACCTGTCCATCGAACTGCCCGTCGGCGCCGACCGTAGCCACGCGGTGCAGGGCATCAGCCTGGAAGTGCGCAAGGGTGAAATCCTTTGCGTGATCGGTGAGTCCGGCTCGGGCAAGTCCGTGCTGTCGGCGGCGATCATGGGCGACTACGCCAAGGGGTTGCGGCATACCGAAGGCGTGATCGACTTTCTCGGCGATGACATTTGCACCCTCGATGAGGAGCGTTTGCGCCAGTTGCGGGGCAACCGCATTGCGATGATTTTCCAGGAGCCCATGGCGGCGCTGAACCCGGCGATTCGCATCGGCAAGCAAGTGGAAGAGATCTTCGATATCCATGCGCCGCAGATGCCCGCCGCCGAACGTCGCGAGCGCATGCTGGCGTTGCTGGAATCGACGCAACTGCCGGACCCGCCACGGATTGCCAACAGCTTTCCCCACCAACTGTCTGGCGGCCAATGCCAGCGGGTGGTGATTGCCATGGCCCTGGCAATGAACCCGGACTTGCTGATCGCCGACGAGCCCACCACGGCGCTGGACGTGACCACCCAGGCGCAAGTGCTGAAGCTGGTGCGCGAGCTGCGCGGTCGCGGGCAACACGGCATTCTGTTTATCACCCATGACTTCGGCGTGGTGGCGCAGATTGCCGACCGTATCGCGGTGATGGAAGGCGGCCGGCTGGTGGAAATCGGCGAGCGCGACCAGGTGCTGAACGCTCCGGCCCACGCCTACACCCGCAAGCTGATTGCGGCGGTGCCGGCGCTGCATCCAGAGCTGCACACACCGAGTGCCGACGGCGACCTGGCGTTGCGCATCGAGAACCTGACCAAGACCTACACCGTCGGCGGCAGCTCGGTGGCGGCCTTGCGCAATGTCTCGCTGCAACTGCCCCGGGGCAAGACGCTGGCGATTGTCGGCGAGTCGGGTTCGGGGAAAAGTACATTGGTGAAAGCGGCGATCCGCCTGGTGGACAGCGACAGTGGCCATGTGTGGGTCGGCGACACTGACTTCCTGGCCTTGCGCGGCTCGGCGCTGGCGGCCAATCGGCGGCGGATCCAGATGATTTTCCAGGACCCGTACGGCTCCCTCAATCCTCGCCATCGGGTGGGTGACATCATCGCCCGTGCGGCGCAACTGCGTGGGTTGTCGGCCAAGGATGCGTGGGCCGAAGCCGGTGATCTGCTGGAACAAGTGGGTCTCAAACGCGATGCCCTCAAGCGCAAGCCCCGGCAGTTCTCCGGCGGCCAGCGCCAACGCATCGGTATCGCCCGCGCCCTGGCGATGCGCCCGGAAGTGTTGATCGCCGATGAGAGCGTGTCGGCCCTGGATGTCTCGGTGCAGAAACAGGTGCTGGAGCTGTTGGCTGAACTGCAACAGCGCCTGAACCTGAGCATCCTGTTCATCACCCACGACCTGCGGGTGGCGGCACAGATCAGCGACTACATCGCGGTGATGCGCCAGGGCGAAGTCGTGGAATACGGCACTGCCGAGCAAGTGTTGCTGCGGCCACAAAACACCTACACCCAGACCTTGCTGGCGGCCGCCCCCGGCGCCTCGGAGCTACCCGCCGCCGGCCCGCCGCTGCGGCTGATTCGCCCGCAAGCCCACTGAGCCAACCCTTTACCCCGCGTCGCAGCGTTCGCTGCGGCAAGGGGCTGCTGTTGCCAAAAAATAACCAATAACGAGAGCAAAACCATGCGACCAACCCTTCGTTACATCGCCCTGGTCCCTGTGCTCGGCGCCCTTGCGGCACCGGCCATGGCCGTGCAAGTCACCGACAACCTGGACCTCGGCGGCGCCATACGCGCCCGTTGGGACTACGACCCGGATCGCGGCATCCAGAAGTTCGGCCTGGATACCGCGTTCCTCAGCGCCAAGTACAACTCCGACACCTGGATCGGCGAAGCGCAGTACCGTTTCTACGGGCGCTCCTACCCGTACCAGTACACCAAGAACTACGGCGATATCCAGTTCGCCAAGTTCGCCTGGGTGGGCTACAAGTTCAACCCCGACCAGCAGGTGCAAGTGGGGCTGAATACGGTGCCGTTTGGTTTGCAGCCGTACTTCGGCAGCACCTTCTACGAGACCCTGGGCAACGTCATCGGCCTGGAAGATGTGCAACAGGTGGGCGCCAAGTACATCCAGCAAAGCGGTGACTGGAACATCCAGGCCGGTTACTACCTGCGCCCGGCGTGGCAAGGCAAAGGCACGAGCAAGGGCGTGACCTATTCCAGCGTGATCTCCGAAGCCGACAGCTACGTGGGCGACGGCAGCAACAACCAGGAACGCAACACCGTGGTGGTGCGGGTGGCCAAGGCCATGGACCTGGGGGGCTGGAAATCGGAAGTGGGGCTTTCCGGCCTGACCTCCACCCTGGAGAACAAGGACACCAACGACGATGGCCGGCGCAACGCGGTCGCCATCCACTACCTGGGCAAGAACGGGCCATGGGGCGTGCAATTGCAGGCGGCACGGCAGCAGATGTCGCCACGCAACCCCGGCACCGACAGTGTGGTGACGTTGGGCGGGTACGACGGCACCTTCAACGTGGCCAGCCGGGGCAACTTGTATGTGGCGGACTTGAGCTATGACGTGGGGGGCAAGTACCTGTTTGACCAGATCAGCGGCGTGAAGCTGTATGCCAACTACAGTGCGTTTGATAAGTCCGAGGATCAGTTCAAGACGTCGCAGCGGGTGATTCTGGGGACGTCGTTTTCGGTCAGCAAATTGTGGGTGGCGACGGAGTGGTTGATCGGCAAGAACGACCCGTATATTGGCGGGAGCAGCTATACCGAGAGCCTGGGGGCTGGGGGGAGTAACCAGTGGGAGAATCAGTTGTATATGAACATTGGGTATTACTTCTGACTTAAGATCTCCAGCGTTTTAACGGGCCTCATCGCAGGCAAGCCAGCTCCCACATTTGATCGGCGCCGCGGTCAAAATGTGGGAGCTGGCTTGCCTGCGATAGCGTCAGTACTGACACCATAAAAATAATAAGTGTGGAATCCATTTCATGCGCCAACTGCCCTCCCTCAACATGCTCCGGGTCTTCGAAGAAGTCGCCCGTCACCGCAGCTTCAGCCAGGCCGCCGTGGGCCTCAACGTCACCCAGGGCGCCGTCAGCCGCCAGATCAAACAACTGGAAGACTACCTCGGCGTCGCCCTCTTCATCCGCACGCCCCAGGGCCTGTCCCTGACCGAAGCCGGCTTCGCCCTCTCGCCGCACCTGAGCGACGCCTTCGACCATATCGAACGCGCCCTGCACGCCGTGCGCGTGCCCAACCTGCGCCAGCGCCTGCGCATCGTCGCCCCGCCGACCTGGGCCACCCGCTGGTTGTCCGCTCACCTGCGCCGGTTTTGCGAGCGTTACCCGGACATCAACCTCAGCGTCACCCACCAGAACAGCCACGCAAGCCTGGCGGAAATCGACTGCCAGATCCGCTTCGGCCTGGAACCGGCCACGCATTGCAGCAGTGAACTGTTGGTGATGGAACGTCACATCGCCGTCGCCAGCCCGGAGTTGTTCAGCGACGGCCAGCCACCTGACCTGCGGCGCTTTCCCCTGCTGCACATCCTGCACGACGGCAAGCGCTTGAAGGTTTGGGAGAACTGGCTGGCGGCCATGGGCCGGGAGGATATTGATGCGGACCAGGGCCTGGAATTCAGCACCCTGGACCAGGTGATCCACACCGCACTGGCCGGCGGTGGGTTGGCGGTGATCGACCGGCAGATGATTGAGCGCGAACTGGCGAATGGCAGCCTGCTGCCGATCACCCCGGTGGAGGTGATCGGCCCTTATGGCTATTGGCTGGATGTGGCGAGTGACAAGCAGGGTTTATCCAAGGTGCGCTTGTTTACGCAGTGGTTGAACCGGGTGAGCAATTCTTGACACCGGTGCTTCGGCCTTGCACGCCTGGCTCAAGGTCAGCGCCTTGGTTTCCGGCGCCCAGGCCCAGGAAATGATCGCCCCCAGCACCAGGATGGCGGCGAGGATGCCCATGGTCGGGCTCAGGCCGATCCCGGCCACACTCACCGGCAACAGGAAGGTACTCACCGCCGAACCCAGGCGGCTGACGGCCGTGGCGAGGCCAATCCCGCTGGCCCGCACTTCAGTCGGGAAACTCTCCGCCGGGAACACGCCCACCAGGTTGCTCACGGCCGACAGCACGAGAGTGAACACGCCGAACGTCAGCACCATCAACCACGCCATGCTCCCCGGCAATACCGCCAGCAGGAACAGCGCTGCCGCCAGGATGATGAACGCGTTGATCAGGAACCCGCGCCGGGAGAACTTCACGGTGCACCAGATGCCGATCAAGGCGCCGATGATCAGCAGCAGATTGAGCAGCAACTCGGTGCCAAAGCCTTCGGCGAGGCCCATCTTCTGCAGGATCGATGGCAGGAAGGTGTAGATGGCGAAGTACGGCATCACGATGCACACGAAGAACAGGCAGTTGAACGCGGTGCGCTTGCGGTATTCGCGGCTGAACAGCACGCCGTAGCCGGAGCGGGTTTGCCTCGACGGTTCTTCATCGAGCACCACGTGTTCGCCGAGGTGTTTTTTGACGATGGCCCGGGCCTCGGCAATCCGGCCTTGATTGACCAGCCAGCGCGGTGATTCGGGGGTGCCGATGCGCGCAAGCAGGATCAGCCCGGCAGGAATCGCCGACGAGGCCAGCATCCAGCGCCAAGCGTCATCGCCCAGGCTGAGCATGGCGGTGCCGACAAAGGTCGCGGCCACGTAGCCAACGGTCCAGACCACGCTGAAGGAGCCGAGCAGCACGCCACGGTGTTTCTTGGGCGAGAACTCGGCGAGCATCGCGTGACCGACGCTGAAATCGCCGCCCAGGCCGATGCCGATCAACACGCGGCAAAGGAACAGGCCCATGGCGGTTTCGGCATAGAACTGCATCACCGAGGCCACGGTGATCAGGACGAAGCTGACCAGGAAGATTTTCTGCCGGCCGAGGGTGTCGGAGATCCAGCCAAAGAACAGGCTGCCCATAAACAGCCCGATCAGGGCCGAGGCGCCGATCAAGCCTTGCCAGAAGGCGTCCAGTTGCATCTGTGGGCTGAGCAAGGTGAAGGCGATGCCAATCAGGCCGAGGATATAGCCGTCGGTGAAGTGGGCGCCGAAGGTCAGGCCGGCGATTTTAAGGTGGAAGCGACCGATAGGCAGGTCGTCGATCTTGATGGATGGGGTGGACATGGTGTTCTCCATATTGTTGTTCTTGACGGAGTAACAGCGGGCAAGCCGATGGTGATGTGGGGGCTTTTTTGTGGGAGCGGGCTTGCCTGCGATGGCGGTGGGTCAGTTGCATCATGGGGGGCCGGCAGACCGCTATCGCAGGCAAGCCAGCTCCCACATTGGATCGGTGTTGTTTGGATGAATGGGGTCAGAGGCCGCCCATCAACAGGTATTTGATCTCCAGGTAATCCTCCAGGCCGTACCTGGAACCTTCACGCCCCAGGCCCGATTCCTTGATCCCGCCAAACGGCGCGACTTCGGTGGAGATGATCCCTTCGTTGATCCCGACCATGCCCGCTTCCAGGCCTTCGGCCATGCGCCATACGCGGCCGATGTCGCGGCTGTAGAAGTAGGCCGACAAGCCAAACGGCGTGTCATTGGCCCGTTGCAGCACTTCGGCTTCATCTGTAAAGCGGAAGCAGGCCGCCACCGGGCCGAAGGTTTCTTCCTGGGCGATCAACATCTCGCCGTGGGCTTCGGTAAGGATGGTCGGTTCGAAGAATGTCCCACCCAACGCATGCCGACGACCGCCGCACAGCAGCTTGGCGCCTTTCTCCAAAGCATCGCCAACGTGGGCTTCGACCTTGGCCAGGGCCGCGGCGTTGATCAGCGGGCCTTGTTCGGTTTCGCCCTCCAGGGCGCTGCCGACACGCATCGCAGACACCGCTTCGGCCAGTTTGCGGGTGAACGCATCGTACACACCGTCCTGGATGAAGAAGCGGTTGACGCAGACGCAGGTCTGGCCGGTGTTGCGGAATTTGGAAGCCATGGCGCCTTTGACGGCGGCGTCCAGGTCGGCATCGTCAAACACGATAAACGGCGCGTTGCCGCCCAATTCCAGGGAGACCTTTTTCAGGGTGTCGGCCGCCTGGCGCATCAGCAGCTTGCCAGTGCGGGTGGAGCCGGTGAATGACAGCTTGCGCACCACGCTTGAGGCTTGCAGCGCGCCGCCGATGGCCACGGCATCGCCGGACACGATGTTGAACACACCGGCCGGAATCCCAGCCTGCTCCGCCAACACCGCCAGGGCGAAGGCCGACAACGGGGTTTCTTCCGACGGTTTGAGAATCATCGTGCACCCCGCCGCCAGCGCCGGGCCGACCTTGCGGGTGACCATGGCCAGGGGGAAGTTCCACGGGGTGATCGCCGCGACCACGCCAATCGCTTCCTTGGTTACGATGATCCGCGCATCGGCCTTGTGGCTCGGGATCACGTCGCCATAGGCGCGCTTGGCTTCTTCGGCGAACCACTCCAGGAAGCTCGCGGCGTAGACCACTTCGCCCATGGCTTCGGCCAGCGGCTTGCCCTGTTCGAGGCTGAGCAGGTGCGCCAGGTCTTTCTGGTTGCTCAGCATCAAGTCGCTCCAGCGCTTGAGGCGCTGGCTGCGTTCCTTGGCGGTGAGCTTGCGCCAGGCCGGCAACGCACGGTTGGCGGCGGCGATGGCCAGGTTGGTTTCCTCGGCCCCGGCGCGTTGCACCTCAGCGATTTGCGCGCCATTGGCCGGGTTGAGCACCGGGTAAACCGGCCCACCGCTGGACCATTGGCCATCGATGAAATTGCCTGTGCGAATCAGCGGGTTCATGCCACGGCCTCTATCAGGTTAAAACGGTCCAGGCCCGGACGGGCGCTGCGCAGGATGCGTTTGCCGGCGGTGTAGTCGTTGATCACATCGCATGGCGTGTAGTTGCGTTCCAGCTCGTGCAGTTCTTCCGCATCCAGTTGGGTGTCCAAAGCGGCGAGCGCGCTATCAAATTGTGCGGTGGTGTCGGCGCCCACCAGCATCACGTCCACACCCGGGTGGTTGGCTACCCACGCCTGGGCGATCTGCGCGTTGGACACGCCACGGGCACGGGCCACACGCTGCACCGAGTGGGCGATGTCAAACGACGCCTGGTCGCTGTACATCTGCTGGGTGAAGAAGTCGGTCTGGTTGCGGGTCGACTGCACTTCGCCGGTGAGCAAGCCACGGGCCAGCGGGCTGAACACCGAGACGCCCAGGCCCTGGTCGCGGCAGAACGGGATCATCTCGCGTTCTTCTTCGCGGTAGGCGCAGTTCAGTTGCAGTTGCATGTTGATCGGCTTGACCCAGCCATTGCGCTCGCAGGCCATGAGGATTTTCGCCAGTTGCCCGGTGAGCATGGTGGACACGCCGATGTAGCGGGCCTTGCCGGAACGCACGATGTCGTTGAGGGCGCCCATGGTTTCTTCCACCGGGGTGTTCACGTCGAAGTAATGCAGCATGAACACGTCGACGTAATCCATCCCGAGGCGGCTCAGGGAGGCGTCGATGCTGTCCATGATGTGCTTGCGCGAATGGCCGCTGGCGTTGATGCCGCTGCGGGTGCCGTAGCCGACCTTGGTGGTGACCACGATGTCTTCACGGCGGGCAACGCGCTTGAGGATGCGCCCTACTACTTCTTCGCCGACGCCTGCGGAATAGAAGTCCGCCAGGTCGATGAAGTTGACGCCGTTGTCCAGGGCGTGGGCGACGATGGGTTCGCTTTGCTTCTCATCGAAGATCCACGGTTTCCAGTCCGGGGTGCCCATGTTCATGGTGCCCAGGCACAGGCGCGAGACTTGCAGGCCGGAGTTGCCCAAACGAATGTATTGCATGGGGATGTCCTCAGGCTTTTGGCGTGTAGAAAGGGTTGCTGATGTGGTTGACCACGTCCGCCAATTGCGCGGTGTGGGGCAAGCCTGTGAGGGCGGCGCGGATCGCGGTGCGACAGGCGTTGTAGTTGTTCAGGTAGACCGCATCCAGGTCGTCGCAGGCCGGGTTGACCCAGTTGGCGGTGACGATGGCCCACTCGTCCTCGGCTTCCGGCGGCAGGGTGCCGTCGAGCAAGGCTTCGAGCACCGCCTTGGCGATCCCGGCCTGGGACGCGCCCCAGGTGGCATTGCCGTGCAAGTCGCTGCCGATGGCGGCCTTGTTGACGTAGAGGGTCATGGGTTTGACCGGGATGTTCGGCTGGGCAATCACCATGAACGGGCAATGGCCCTGGCTTGGCGACGCCAGGCTGGTGGCAAACGCCTGGCCGGCCGGGCCGTTGCGTGGGCCGATCAGGATGTTGATGTGGGCAGCATTGACGCCTGGGCCTTCGAAGCCTTCGCCGATGTACAGATCAAGTGTTTTCATTTCGCAAACGCTCTTTATTGTTATGGGGAGCTGGTTGGCGAATTTTTAGCACTGGCCCGGGTGGCGGCCGTAACCATTAAAAGTCATGGGGGTGTGAGTTTTGGTCATGGCCCTGCGACCACCGGGCCCGTCTTGCGCGTTGACCATCGTTGTTACACCCCATATAGTGTGCCCACAAACACAGACAACCACTACATAGTGTGCAAGAACGCTGAATACCGACCACACTATGCGCAGTATTTCAATGCCTTGAAGCCTGCAAAACGCACATTTTTGAACGCGGTCACGCCGTCAAACGGACCAGGAAGGAGCAATTCAATGCTGAGTTGGGATGAAGCAGATCAACCAGACACCGGTGACGTAGTCATCCGAGGCGCCAACGCCGGCCACGCCACCGAAGCCAACATGGACCGCCTCGACGGCGCCGGCGCTGCCGCCGCCCTTGAAGCCCGCAATGTGACCGCCAGCGACTCCGCCGCGATCATCCGCGCCAAGGCTGCCCTCGACAAACTCGACGTCGCCGAAGGCCTCGCCGAGCTCGAAGGCTCCGCCGCCCGCGTCGCCGTTGACGAAAAA
>NZ_JAIWYM010000026.1:0-85653 GCF_020515595.1 Pseudomonas sp. MWU16-30323 | reverse complement strand
ATCGAACTCAACGGCAACCTGCTCACCTCGCACCTGTTCAAATCCGGCCGCGAGCACCAACGCCAGCAAGGCCAACTTCTCAGCCACTACCACTACGACGACCAGGGCCGCCTGCACGCCCACGCCATCACCCAACAGGAACAACGCTACCAGCGCCGCCAATACGACTACGACAAACGCGGCAACCTGACCCGCATCCTCGACACCCGCAAAGGCCAGCACGACTACCACTACGACCTACTCGACCGCCTGACCCGCGCCAACCACTCGCACGACCTGCAGGAGCGCTTCGTCCACGATCCCGCGGGCAACCTGCTGATGCAAGACCGCGTCGGTCCCAGCGTCGTCAAAGGCAACCGCTTGTTGATGCAGGGCGACCGTCATTACGACTACGACACCTTCGGAAACCTCCTACGCGAACGTCGCGGCCGTGCTCAACAACTGGTCACCGAATATAGCTACGACTGCCAGCATCGCCTGATCTCCGTCACCCAACCGGACGGTACCGAGGCCGCATATCGCTACGACCCCTTTGGACGGCGGATCGCCAAAACCCTCAACGGCCATACCACCGAGTTCTTCTGGCAAGGCGACACCCTGATCGCCGAACACAGCGCCGATCACCATCAGAGTTACCTCTACGAACCCAATAGCTTCCATCCGCTAGCGCTGCTCAAAGGCTACGGCCCGGAAGACGTAAAGCCCTTCCACTACCAACTCGACCACCTCGGTACCCCGCAAGAACTCACCGCATCCGACGGCGAAATCGTCTGGTCCGCCCATTACCGCGCCTACGGCCAAATCGCGAAGCTGGACGTCAACACCGTTACCAACCCGCTGCGCTTTCAGGGCCAATACTTCGACCCGGAAAGCGGGCTGCACTACAACCGCCATCGCTACTACAATCCAGACATTGGCCGCTACCTGACGCCCGATCCCGTGAAGCTGGCGGGCGGGCTGAACGGATACCAATACGTGCCCAACCCTACGGGGTGGGTGGATCCGTTGGGGTTGAGTACCTGCCCGGGTGGGGATGGATGCAAGCCGACGCACCGCGCTGAAGATCCGACGAGCAAAGCCAAGGTAAACGAAGGCGACGTAGAGCCACCTAAAGGATCCGATACTAAACTCTCAAGAAATGGGGCATTCAGGAGGGCAAAAAAAATTGCAGGAATTCAAAAAAATCAACTACCTAAACGTGTGCGTCGAGAAACAATTACGGATCAAGACCGTTACGTTCAAGGACGGGTATATGTTTTTGAGTTAAAGAATCAGATAATCGAGATTCGCGAGCACTCTTTAGGTCATACAAAAGGAAATCATGGTCCACACTTCAACACTGAGATATTCATAAATGAACGTAAAGCGCCTCTAGCCATTGGCGACGACTCGCACACATATTTCAAGAGATGACGAATGAACACTGTATTTATATGTGAGGACGGCATTTATCCTTGGGATCAGGTCACCCACAGTGACGACAAGGACTTCCTGACACTCACCTTACTTAATCACGAAATCAAAGAAGCTTGGCCTTCGTGGTGCATGCTTGAGTTTTTACTCAAGGAAAAGTGGCCATTCACGGTAAGATGGGGCACGTATGGAATAAAGCCATACAGCAAGACTATGGAATATGTGACTATAAAGGAGTTTTCAAAAAAAGCGGGACCTAAAGATACTTTATTGAAAAATAAAGTAACGTCGGTATATTCCTACATAAAGCAACTAAACACGCCCTCTACGGAAACGGACCCATCAACGCTGGGAAGCGCTTGCAACTCAGTACGGCTGATGATACAAAACGAAAGAACCGATGAACTCTCGCAAAAATTAAGCGCTCTCGACTACATATCAACCATAGATGATTTCAGACTAATACTATTCGACAGTTCGATTTTATCTATCCGATTCTTCAATGGCGAGACTTACGGGACTATTCAGTTAATATGTCACTCAAAACATAAAAACCTCATTCTATCCAAAGTGAATGAAATAGAAATAAAAGAGATAACAAGGAGCGAAATTTACAATTATATGCAGAGTCTTCCATAACTGTAAGACCCATCAAGCAGAAACGCTCCCCCAAGCATAAAACCCATCAAAAAATATGCTAGAGCAAAAATACAGATATAGTGCCAACTGGAATGAAAGCACTGAAAAAATTATCAAAAATTGAGCTCATACTTACTTGCTTGCGCAACATTGGTATTTTTTTATGCGAATAAGCCTTTTGCGCTGGACGCGTACTAACAAACACTTCAAAAAGGAACCACTTAAATGAAGTTGATAACTGTACCTTTGACCCAAGAAGCCTTGAAACTTCTAGACTTGGACGCTTGCCCTGAGAACAAACTAGAACAACTGAACCTGAGCGAAGACGAATACCAACAACTAACAAAATCAGGAATCATTAAAGACATAAATTCAAAACTCGGAAAACTAATAGACGACTATGAAGATGAAAATATACAGAGTGCTACCGAGCTGACGAATATGCTCGAAATCCTAATGATCGCGGCAATCCCTGAGAACGCTGACCTATTAAAAAAACTAATAAAACTCACCAATACAGCGCTGAAAAATAACACTGGCATATTCTTCTTTTTCTGACATCCCACACCCAACTACCAACGCTCTGCGTAGCAACCAATAGTAAACATGCTCCTTTTACGACCATCTGCTCAGGCTACTCATCTTTTTTCGCGGGAAATCTCATCGCTCTACATCCCCACTTCAACCATTCCCCCAAAAGCGCCGCACCGCCCCCTACTCCCCTGGCAACCGCAACCTCAGCCCACTCTACCGCCGTCACCGCAGTGAATGCCTTGCGTACTTCACCCGATGGTTAAACTGCCGCGAACGCCAATGGCCATGCAAGACGCCAACATCCACCTGATCAACAGCGAAGTCACGAAGATCCGCAACGTTCGCGCTTTTCTCTATCGCATCACCAATAACCTGAGCATCGACCACTCTCGGCGCAACCGCGTGCGCGGCACCAACGGTGACCAGGGTTTACCCTCACCACAGCGCCTTGATCGCTCGCATCTGACTGGACAGTGAGCCGAATAAGCCTTCTATTCGGCTCACACACCGAGCATGCCGCCATGGATCACCCGTACTGGATCTGGCAACAACCCGACTGGCCGCACTTTCACTGGCAACCAGAGCGCCTCGCAGCGTTGTTGCGCGAGTGCACGCAGGCGCTAGGAAAGTTGCTGGGCATGCTCGGTTCGGTCAGCCAGGCACAGTGTTCAGAAAATGAACTGGATGCGTTGCTGCAAAACATTCTGACCTCCTCGGCAATCGAGGGTGAGCATCTGAATGTGGGCTCGGTACGTTCCTCCTTGGCCCGGCGCCTGGGCCTGGCGCAATTGCAGGACGGCTCCGTGAGCCGACGTAGCGAGGGTCTGGCTGACTTGATGCTGGACGCCACGCAACAGTTTGCTCAACCGTTTACCCTCACCCGTCTATTTAACTGGCATCGGTGGTTGTTTCCCGCCGAGGAGGCCCGCTTTTCCACCCACGGCTTGAACGTAGGCGCGCTAAGGGGGGATGAGCCCATGCAGGTTGTGTCGGAACGACTGGACCGACCCACTGTGCATTTCGAGGCCCCACCCCGCCAAGGACTGGAGCAGTCGCTGGACGATTTCATCGAATGGTTTGAAGCCAGCCGGAATCATGCGGCCCTTGACCCATTGCTGCGCCCAGGCCTGGCGCATTTCTGGTTCGTCACCCTGCATCCCTTCGATGATGGCAACGGTCGTCTGACGCGGGCTATTACCGACCTCGCGCTTGCCCAGGCAGAGAACCAGGCGATCCGCTTCTACGCCATGTCGGCGAGCATCCTTGAAGACCGGGCGGGCTATTACCGTGCACTGGAAACCAGTCAAAAAGCCACGCTGGATGTCAACGATTGGCTTGAGTGGTTCCTGCAAACCCTGCTTCGTAGCCTGCAACAGGCCATGGTGCGGATTGACAGGGTGCTGGGTAAAACCCGCTTCTGGCAACAGCATCGGGACCACGCACTCAGCGCCGAACAGACCAAAGTCTTGAATCGCCTGCTCGACGGCGGCGAAAAGGGCTTTGAGCACGGGATCAGCGCCGCCCAATATCAAGCGGAGACCAAAGTGTCCAAAGCCACGGCGACCCGACATCTGGCCGATCTTCTGGAAAAAAACTGCCTGGTTCGACTACCCGGCGGCGGCCGCAGCACTCGCTATCAAATCAACACCCAAGACGATTGATTTTCAAGGCAAATCCCCCCACTCATTTGCCCCAATCCCCCATGTCTGCTAGTGTCGCGCCGGTTTACCGTCTACCGGAATAGCCGCCATGGCCCGCAAAAAAGTTGCACTCGATTTCGAACAATCCCTCGCCGACCTGCAAACCCTGGTCGAGCGTATGGAGAACGGCGAGTTGTCGCTGGAAGACTCGTTGACCGCATTCGAGCAAGGCATCGGACTGACCCGCGACTGCCAGAGCGCCCTGGCGCAGGCGGAGCAGAAGGTTCAGGTGTTGCTGGAGCGCGACGGGGAGTTGGCCGAAGAACCTTTCGATGCGGAACAGCCTGAATGATCGACGCTTATCAGGCCGGCAGCCAGGCCCGGGTCAATGCTGCGCTGGAACCGCTGTTTGTCGCGCCCAGCCCTGAGCTGAACCGCCTGTATGAGGCCATGCGCTACAGCGTGATGAACGGTGGCAAGCGCGTTCGCCCTTTGCTCGCCTACGCGGCTTGCGAAGCACTCGGCGCTCAGGCGGAGGAAGCCAACGGTGCCGCCTGTGCAGTGGAGTTGATTCACGCTTATTCCTTGGTACACGACGATTTGCCGGCGATGGACGATGACGATCTGCGTCGCGGCCAGCCCACTACCCATAAAGCCTTTGATGAAGCCTGTGCGATTCTCGCCGGTGACGGCCTGCAAAGCCTGGCGTTCAGCGCTCTGCTGGACCCGCGCCTGAGCAACGTCAACGCCGAGATCCGTCTGCGCATGGTTACCGCGCTGGCACTGGCCGCAGGCCCTGCCGGCATGGTCGGCGGCCAGGCGATTGACCTGGGCTCGGTCGGTTTGAAGCTCGATCAACAAGCCTTGGAATACATGCACCGCCACAAGACCGGCGCGCTGATCGAAGCCGCCGTGCACCTCGGCGCCCTGGCCAGTGGTCGTGCCGAAGCCGCGCAACTGGCGGCGCTGCAAACCTACGCGCGGGCCATCGGCCTGGCGTTCCAGGTGCAGGACGATATTCTCGACGTTGAAAGCGATACCGCCACCCTCGGCAAACGCCAGGGTGCCGATATCGCACGGGACAAGCCGACTTATCCTTCACTGCTCGGTCTGGAAGCCGCCAAGGCTTACGCGCTGGAGTTGCGGGATCAGGCCCTGGATGCCCTGCGACCTTTCGACGCGGCTGCCGAGCCACTGCGTGACCTGGCGCGGTATATCGTCGAACGCCGCCACTGACAGCAGCGGCCTTTTCCACCGCATATCAGCCAAGTTCGGCGCTCTGCGTGGGCAGTTTGCGATGCTTGAGGTAAACTGCCGCCTCTTCTATACCTATAACGATTCGCCTGATGCCCACGACGTTTCAAGAGATTCCCCGCAAGCGCCCGGCCACGCCCCTGCTGGACCGTGCCAACACGCCAGCCGGCCTGCGCCGCCTGGGTGAAGCCGAGCTGGAAACCCTGGCCGATGAGTTGCGCCTGGAATTGCTCTATACGGTCGGCCAGACCGGTGGTCACTTCGGTGCCGGCCTGGGCGTCATCGAGCTGACCATTGCGCTGCATTACGTGTTCGACACCCCGGACGACCGGCTGGTGTGGGACGTGGGTCATCAGGCCTATCCGCACAAGATCCTCACCGGACGCCGCGAGCGCATGGCCACCCTGCGCCAGAAGGACGGCATCGCCGCCTTCCCGCGCCGCTCCGAGAGCGAGTACGACACCTTTGGCGTCGGCCACTCCAGCACCTCCATCAGTGCAGCGCTGGGCATGGCGATTGCCGCCCGCCTGCAGAATAGCGATCGCAAGGCGATTGCGGTGATCGGTGATGGCGCGTTGACCGCCGGCATGGCCTTCGAGGCGCTGAACCACGCGCCGGAAGTGGACGCCAACATGTTGGTGATCCTCAACGACAACGACATGTCGATCTCGCGCAATGTCGGTGGCCTGTCGAATTACCTGGCAAAAATCCTCTCCAGCCGCACTTACGCCAGCATGCGTGAAGGCAGCAAGAAGGTGCTCTCGCGTCTGCCCGGCGCGTGGGAAATTGCCCGTCGTACCGAAGAATATGCCAAGGGAATGTTGGTTCCCGGCACCCTGTTTGAAGAGCTGGGCTGGAACTACATTGGCCCGATCGACGGCCACGACCTGCCAACCCTGATCGCCACACTGCGCAACATGCGCGACCTTAAAGGCCCGCAGTTCCTGCACATCGTCACCAAGAAGGGTAAAGGCTTCGCCCCGGCGGAAGTCGACCCAATTGGTTACCACGCGATCACCAAGCTTGAACCGTTGAACGCCCCGGCCGCCGCACCGAAGAAGCCCAGCGGGCCGAAGTATTCCGGCGTGTTTGGCGAATGGCTGTGCGACATGGCCGCTGCCGACCCGCGCCTGGTGGGCATCACCCCGGCGATGAAGGAAGGCTCCGACCTGGTAGCGTTCAGCGAGCAGTTCCCGCTGCGTTATTTCGACGTGGCCATCGCCGAGCAACACGCGGTGACCTTTGCCGCCGGCATGGCCTGTGAAGGCGCCAAGCCGGTAGTCGCGATCTACTCAACGTTCCTGCAACGCGGTTATGACCAGTTGATTCATGACGTCGCAGTGCAGAACCTCGACGTGTTGTTCGCCATCGACCGTGCCGGTTTGGTGGGCGAAGACGGCCCGACCCACGCCGGCAGCTTCGACCTGTCGTACCTGCGCTGCATCCCCGGCATGCTGGTGATGACCCCGAGCGACGAGAACGAACTGCGCAAGATGCTCAGCACCGGCCACCTGTACAACGGCCCGGCGGCTGTGCGTTATCCGCGGGGCAATGGCCCGAATGCGGTGATCGAGAAAGACCTTGAGCCTATTGAGATCGGCAAGGGCATCGTCCGTCGCCAGGGCAGCAACGTTGCCTTGCTGGTGTTCGGCGTGCAATTGGCTGAAGCCTTGAAAGTGGCCGAGAAGATCGACGCCACGGTGGTGGACATGCGTTTCGTCAAACCACTGGATGAGGCACTGGTACGCGAGATTGCCGGTAGCCATCAGCTGCTGGTGACCCTCGAAGAAAATGCCATCATGGGCGGTGCCGGTGCGGCAGTCAGTGAGTTCCTGGCGCGGGAAAACATCCTCAAGTCGGTGCTGCACCTGGGCTTGCCGGATGTGTATGTCGAGCATGCCAAACCGGCGCAGATGCTGGCCGAGTGCGGGCTGGATGAGGCGGGTATTGAAGCTTCGGTTCGTCAGCGCATGGCACTCTTGAACCTGTAAACAACAATCAAATGTGGGAGCTGGCTTGCCTGCGATAGCATCACCTCGGTGTTACTGACAAACCGAGGTGCCTGCATCGCAGGCAAGCCAGCTCCCACATTGGTTTTGTGGCCTTAACGCTACGGACAGCCCATGAACCGCCTTCGCCTCGCCCTGCCCCTTCTGTTACTGCCCGCCACCGACCTGCTCGCCGACAGCTTCGAACGCGACGACGCCCTCAAGCTGCCCGACGTGGTGATCAGCGCCAACCGCCAGGTCCAGGCGCGCAACGACAGCAGCGCCGCCAACACCGTCTTCACCCGCGACGACATCGACCGCCTGCAACCCACCAGCGTGACCGACCTGCTGAGCCGCGTGCCCGGCGTACAGGTTTCACAAGCCGGTGGCCGTGGCAGCCTGGCGAGCGTTTACATTCGTGGCACCAAATCGGCCCAAAGCCTGGTGTTGGTCGACGGCCAGCGCATTGGCAACTCGACCTCCGGCGACAGCAACCTGCAGCACCTGAACATCCAGCAGATCGAACGGGTGGAAGTGCTGCGCGGTTCGCGCTCGGTGATCTACGGCAGCGATGCGATTGGCGGGGTGATCCAGATTTTCACCCGGCGCGGCAACGAGTCCGGCCTGCAACCCCGCCTGCATGTGGGATTTGGCAGCAACCAGGCGTGGGAACGCAGCCTGGGCCTGTCCGGCGGCGACGGGCAAACCCGCTTCAACCTCGGCGCCAGCCTGGATGAGACCGCCGGGATCAATCGCACGTATGACTCGTATCCCAGCGACCGCGACCACGATGCCTATCGCAACCAGTCCACCCGTTTCAGCCTGAGCCATGCCTTCAACGATGACCTCGAAGCCGGCGTGAACGTTCTGGATAACCGTGGCAAAAGCGAGTTCGACAACCCGTTCGGTCGCTTCGATACAACCACCTTCCAAAGCTTCCAGCAAAAGCCCTACACCCACTTCACCGTGAGCAGCGTCAGCAGCTACGTCGACGCCCGCATCAATGACAGGTGGAAGTCCCGGCTGGAAGCGGGCCACAGCGAAAACCTTGAAGAAACCCGCGACAAGCTCAGCACCGAACGTAGTGTGTTCAACACCTACCGCAACTCGCTGAACTGGCAAAACGACCTGACCCTCAATGAGCAGAACAGTCTGATCCTGGGTGGCGACTGGTACGAGGACCGGGTCAACAGCAGCACCGCGTTCGCCGAAGACAGTCGCTGGAACCGGGCTGCGTTTATCCAGCACCGCTTTCAAGCCGAGTCTTTCTCCACCGAACTGGGCCTGCGCCGCGACCAGAACCAACAGTTCGGTGGCCACAACAGCTGGAGCGGCACCTTCACCCTGCCGGTGAACCCGGACAATGACCTGTTGCTGAGCTACAGCGAAGGCTTCCGGGCGCCGACGTTCAACGACCTTTACTACCCGGACGAATTCGGCTTTAAAAACAGCAACCCGAACCTCAAGCCCGAAACCTCGAAAAGCTACGAAGTGCAGTGGCGCAGTCAGCTCAGCGACAGCAGCCGACTGGAAGCCTCCCTGTACCGCACCGACATTCAGGATGCGATCGTATTCGCCAGCAATGGCCCGCAAAACGTCAGCGCCGCACGCATCAACGGCTTCGAGGCGGCGCTCAAGCAAGAGCTGTTCGGCTGGCAAAGCAGCCTCGGCATTGCGCTGATCGACCCACGGGACCGCGACACCGGGCGCACACTGGCCCGTCGAGCCAAGCGCACCCTGAGCCTGGACCTGGATCGCCAATTCGACCGGTTCGGCGTCGGTGCCAGCTGGCAAGCGGTGAGCAGCAGCTACGACGATGCGGCAAACCAGCAACGCCTGGCCGGGTACGGTTTACTCGGGCTACGGGGCAGTTGGGCGGTGAATCGTGAGATCACACTGGAAATGAAGCTCGATAACCTGCTGAACAAAGACTACAGCCGGGCGCTGTATCAGTATCAAGGCCAGCAATATGGCTATCGGGAAGAAGGCCGGGCGCTGATGTTCGGCGTGACCTGGACACCAGAATTCTAAGTCGTCTGCACCGGCTTCATCGCGGGCAAGCCCGGCTCCCACAGGGGACCGTGTTTATCCAGACGACTCGGTCAAATGTGGGAGCAGGCTTGCCTGCGATAGCGGTCTCACAGCCCCGGTGCAATTACCTGACACAACCGCGCCACCGCTTCCAGCATCTGCCCGCTGGGCCGTTCCAGGCCCTTGTCGGGCACCACCAGCAAATGCCCGGCAGCCACCGCCGCCACCTGGGGCCAGGCCTTCCAGGCATCCAGCTGCGATTGATCGCCCGCCAGAATCACCTCGGGATTACGCTGCAGCACCGACTCAATGCTGACCTGCGGCGCCGGCAGCTTGAGGTCATCAAACACATTGCGCGCCCCGCACACACTCAGCGCATCGCTGATGATCTGCCCACCCCCAACGGTGTACAGCGGCTGGTTCCACACCTGATAAAACACCCGCAACGGCTCGACCCGGTGATAGCGCAAGCGCAACTCGGCCAAGCGCTGACGCAACTGCGCAGCCAAGTGCCGGCCGGCGTCAGCCCGCCCGAGTTGCTGGGCAATGGTTTCGACTTGCGAGGTGAGTTGTTCAAGGCTATGGGGCTCGGCGACAAACACCGGGATGTTCAAGCGTTGGAGCTGCTCACGCTGGGCCGGGCCGACGCTGCCGGGCCAGAGCAGGATCAGGTCCGGCTTGAGGCTGAGCAGCCGTTCCATGTCCAACTGCCCGTAGTTTCCCACCGAAGGCACGTTCGCCAAGGCCTGCGGCCGCTCGCCGCCGTCCAGCACGCCTACCAGCAAATCAGTAGCGCCCAGCTCAACGACGATTTCAGACAAGGACGGCGCCAGGCTGACCACCCGCTCGACCGCCACAGCCTGGGCCGCGACGACCAGCAGCAACACCGCCAGCCAGGCGCGCATCAACCCAACTGACGCGGAATGCGATACAGGTAGAACAGCACCAGGGTCGACAGCGCCAGCAGAAACAGCGGCACCGCTTCCAACCCGACAAACACCGCCAGTGCGCCGATCCAGGCCGGCAGTGCAGCCACCAGCAACGCCACACGACGACGGGCCGCGAGGGTGAGCCAGGCAGCCGGTTCTTCAGGAGTATCGAGGGCTTTGCCAGTGGCGATCAGTGCGTGTTTATAGCCATGGAAGTAACGCAGGCTGACAAACATCGAGGCCACACCGGCGATGAAAAACGGCATCGCCAGCACCGGCAGCAAGGGCTCGGCCTTGCCAAACACCAGGTTGATCACAAACAACGGCACCAACGCCAACGCCAGGTATTGCCACCAGTTAAACGACAGTCGCCGCTTGACCTGGCCGCGCGTCACGCCCGGTCGACCTCGCCCTGGTGCTCGTTGCCCATCATGTGGTCGAGCTTGCTGGCCTTGGTGGCCAGGTAGAGTTTGTTGTGCGGGTTGTGGCCGGTGTGCAGCGGCACGCGCTCGGCGACGGTGATGCCCATGTCGGTCAAGGCTTTGACCTTGCGTGGGTTGTTGGTCATCAGGCGCAGGGATTTGACCCCCAGGTGCTGGAGCATTGGCAGGCAGATCCCGTAGTCACGCTGATCGGCGGCAAACCCCAGGCGCTCGTTGGCTTCCACCGTGTCGGCGCCGCCATCTTGCAGCTCGTAGGCACGGATCTTGTTCAGCAGGCCAATACCACGGCCTTCCTGACGCAAGTACAGCAACACGCCACGGCCTTCACGGGCGATGGCCTGCATGGCGGCTTCCAGTTGCGAGCCACAGTCACAGCGCTGGCTGAACAGGGCATCGCCGGTCAGGCACTCGGAGTGCACGCGACCGAGCACCGGAGCGCCGTCCGCCACGTCACCGAGGCTCAGAACAACGTGTTCGCGCCCGGTGGTCTCTTCAAGAAAACCATTCATGGTGAACGTGGCAAAAGGGGTTGGCAGCTTGGAAGCGGCAACGAAAACGACGGGCACCGTGTGCTCCTGATTTCTGATTTCACAGGGGATAGATTGTAACAGCAGGTTCCTACAGACGCTTAAGCTGAATTGTCGCTGATAAAGATCAATAGGTTCGATTGGCCTTCAGCTTGGTTCTATGGGTGTCAGAAATGTTGATAGCCACGGAGGGCGGGTGTGATGTCCTGGCCCGCCGCGTCCAGCAGGGTCACGCCCTGCCCCGCCTCGACCCGGCCGATCACATGGACCGGCGCACCGGCCGCCAGCAACGGCGCCAGTTCGGCAGGTGGCAAGGTGAACGCCAGCACGTAGTCGTCACCGCCGCTCAACGCGGCTACCCGCGCATCCGCGTCGCCAACCAACGCCAGCAAGGCCGCCGACAACGGCAACTTTTGCTGCTCGATCAACAAACTTACAGCCGACGCTTTGGCAATATGCCCGCAATCAGCCAGAAGGCCGTCGGAAATATCCATGGCAGACGTCGCCTTGCCCCGCAGCGCCAGGCCCAGCGCCAACTGCGGTTGCGGCGACCAGTAGTGGGCCAGCAGCGGCTCGGCGACAGCGGCCTCTGCCGTGCGCTGCCCCAGTACCAGCGGCAATGCGCCCGCCGCGTTACCCAGCTCACCGCCAACACACAGCAAGTCGCCGGGCCGTGCGCCGCTGCGGGTCAAGGCCTGGCCCGACGGCACCCGGCCAAACACGGTCAGGGTCAGGCTCAGCGGCCCACGGGTGGTGTCGCCGCCCACCAGAACCACACCGCAACCCTGGGCCATGGCGTTCAAACCCTGGGCATAGCGTTGCAGCCAATCGGCATCAACCGTCGGGGTGGTCAGGGCAAGAGTAAATGCGAGGGGATTGGCGCCCATGGCTGCCAGGTCGCTGACTGCCACGGCCAGCGAGCGCTGGCCGAGCAGAAACGGGTCGCAGGGGTCGGCAAAATGCACGCCGGCCACCAGAGTATCAGTGGAAACCGCCAGCTGTTCCCCGGGAGGAACCGCCAGCAAGGCGCAGTCGTCGCCAATCCCCAGTGCAATGCCTTCGCCGCCCTGCGCACAGGGCGCGGCGGCGAAGTAGTTGCGGATCAGCTCAAACTCGCCCATTGCGTCAGCAAGCGCCAGTTAGCGCTTGTACGCCTTCACTTCGGCTTCACGCAGGCGCGGGGCCAGCTTGTCGAGCACGCCGTTGACAAACTTGTGACCGTCGGTGGAGCCGTAGACTTTCGCCAGTTCGATCCCTTCGTTGATCACTACGCGGTACGGTACGTCGACGCGCTTGAGCAGCTCCCAGGTGGACAGGCGCAGTACGGCCAGTTCAACCGGGTCCAGCTCTTCGATCGCCAGGTCCAGGCACGGCGACAAGGCAGCGTCGATTTCCGGCAGATTAGCCGGAACGCCATGCAGGATGTCGTGGAAATAGCTGGCATCGGCCGCGCTGAAATCGTTGTCGACGCGAAATTGCGCTTCGATTTCGTTCAGCGAGGTTTTAGCCATGTGGCGCTGGTACAGCGCCTGGGTCGCGAGCTGACGGGCCGCACGACGCTTTTCGCTCTTAGAGGGCTTGCCGGCGTCTGCTGGGCGCGGGTCCTGGGGGTTGAACTGATCGCTGTCGTCGCTAATCACTTGGCCTCCAACTGTGCCAGCAGGCTGACCATTTCCAGGGCGGACAGGGCAGCTTCGGCACCTTTGTTACCGGCCTTGGTGCCGGAACGTTCGATGGCTTGCTCGATGGAATCAACGGTCAGCACGCCAAAGGCGACCGGCACGCCGAACTCCATGGACACCTGGGCCAGGCCCTTGGTGCATTCGCCAGCCACGTATTCGAAGTGCGGAGTACCGCCACGAATGACCGCGCCCAGGGCGATGATCGCCGCGTATTCACCCTGCTGCGCAACTTTCTGCGCAACCAGTGGAATTTCGAAGGCGCCAGGAGCGCGAATAATGGTGATGTCGCTTTCGCTCACACCGTGGCGAACCAGGGCATCCACGGCACCGCTTACCAGGCTTTCAACCACGAAGCTGTTGAAGCGGCCAACCACCAGAGCATAGCGGCCTTTGGGGGCGATGAAGGTACCTTCGATGGTCTTCAGGGTCATTCGACAAATCTCTTAAAGAGCCGGGACGCGCTTAGTGCGCGCCCCTCAGTGATATTTGAACCGCGAACAAGGGGTAAACAACGCCGGCCTTTATTCGGAGGGCACGTATTCTACTACTTCCAGGTCGAAACCGGATATGGCATTAAATTTCATTGGTGCACTCATCAGGCGCATTTTGCGTACGCCCAGGTCCCGCAGTATCTGCGAACCGGCGCCGACGATGCTGTAGGTGGTCGGCTTTTTCACCGGCACGTGGTCGGCGGTTTCGCGGATATGCGCCAGCAACACGTCGCCGTCCAGCGGATGGCCCAGCAGCAATACCACACCGCTGCCGGCCTCGGACACCGCGGACATCGCGGCCCGCAGGCTCCAGCGCCCCGGTTGCTTGACCATCAGCAGGTCCCGCAGCGGGTCCATGTTGTGCACCCGCACCAGGGTCGGTTCTTCAGCGCAGATAGTGCCCAGGGTCAGGGCCATGTGCACGTCGCCTTCCACGGAATCACGATAGGTCACCAGGTTGAACTGGCCCAGCTCGCTGTCCAGGGGCTGCTCGGCAATCCGCTGAACGGTACGTTCGTGGATCATCCGGTAGTGAATCAGGTCGGCAATGGTGCCGATCTTGATGTTATGCAGCGCGGCAAACTCTTCCAGCTCGGCGCGACGGGACATGGTGCCGTCGTCGTTCATCACCTCGCAGATCACACCGCTCGGCTCGAAACCGGCCATGCGCGCCAGGTCGCAGGCGGCTTCGGTGTGGCCGGCGCGAGCCAGGGTGCCACCCGGTTGGGCCATCAGCGGAAAGATGTGGCCCGGGCTGACGATGTCTTCGGCCTTGGCGTCTTTCGCAGCAGCGGCTTGCACGGTGCGGGCGCGGTCAGCAGCGGAGATGCCGGTGGTGACACCGGTGGTGGCTTCGATGGACACGGTGAACTTGGTGCCAAACCCCGAACCATTGCGCGGCGCCATCAACGGCAGCTTGAGCAGCTCGCAGCGCTCGCGGCTCATTGGCATGCAGATCAGGCCACGGGCGTGCTTGGCCATGAAGTTGATGTGTTCCGCTTGGCAGCACTCGGCGGCCATGATCAGGTCACCTTCGTTCTCGCGGTCTTCGTCATCCATCAGGATGACCATCTTGCCTTGGCGGATGTCTTCAACCAGTTCTTCGATGCTGTTGAGCGCCACGCGGCACCCCCTTGGGTCAGGATTTAAGGTAGCCGTTAGCGGCTAAAAAACTTTCAGTGATGTTACTGCCGGTTGGCTCTGCGGCCTTATCGCCCAACAACAGGCGCTCCAGGTAACGGGCAAGCAAGTCGACTTCCAGGTTCACCCGGCGACCCGGCTGGTACGACGCCATGATGGTTTCGCTCAGGGTGTGGGGAATGATGGTCAGTTCAAATTCGGCGCCATTCACGGCGTTCACGGTCAGGCTCGTGCCGTCGACGGTGATCGAGCCTTTGTGAGCGATGTACTTGGCCAGCTCTTTCGGCGCGCGAATACGGAATTCTACGGCGCGGGCATTTTCGCTGCGGGCGACGACTTCGCCGACACCGTCGACGTGGCCGCTGACCAGGTGCCCGCCGAGACGGGTGGTCGGGGTCAGGGCTTTTTCCAGGTTCACCGGGCTGCCGCTCTTGAGGTCGTTCATCGCGGTGCAGTCCAGGGTTTCCCGGCTGACATCGGCGGCAAAGCCGTTGCCAGGCAATTCGATGACGGTCAGGCACACACCGCTGACGGCGATGCTGTCCCCCAGTTTGACGTCGCTCAGGTCGAGCTTGCCGGTTTCAACCAGCAGGCGTACGTCGCCGCCCTTTGGGGTCATTGCACGGATGCTGCCGATGGATTCGATAATGCCGGTGAACATGCCGTTCTCCTGAAGACGTGGCGCAGGCCGGGAATTATACGCTCGCTGATGGCAGAGGGATGGCAGTGACTCGCCAGTCATCGCCCACAGCGCGCATTTCAGTGATCTTGAGTTGGGGGGCGTCGGCCAGTTTCTCAAGCGGCCAGTCCAGCAAAGGCCGGGCAGCGGAGCCGAGGAACTTGCCGGCGACGAATATCACGTATTCGTCCACCAGGCCTTGCTGGGCGAAGGCACCGGCCAGGCTTGGGCCGGCCTCCACCAACACTTCGTTGACGCCACGGGCAGCCAGGGCCACCAGCGCGGAACGCAGGTCGACCTGGCCGTCGACGCCCGGCACCACCAGGCATTCAGGGCCGGTGGGGTACTGGTTGTCCGGGGTCACGCAGGTGATGACCAGCGCGGGGCCGGCCTTGAAGAACGGCGCATTCAGCGGCACCCGCAGGCGGCCGTCGATCAATACGCGCAGCGGCGGACGGGACATCGCCAGGGCGGTGGTTTCTTCATCCAGCCCCAGCTCGGCGGCGCGCACGGTCAGGCGAGCGCCATCGGCCAGCACCGTGTCGGCGCCGGTCAGCACCACACTGGCCTGGGCCCGCAGGCGTTGCACGGCGGCACGGGCGGCCGGGCCGGTGATCCACTGGCTTTCGCCATTGGCCATGGCGGTGCGACCGTCCAGGCTCATGGCCAACTTGACCCGCACAAACGGCAGGCCATGTTCCATGCGCTTGAGAAAGCCCGGGTTGAGCGCCCGCGCTTCGTTTTCCAGCAAGCCGCTGTAGGTCTCGATCCCGGCCTGGGCCAGACGGCGCATGCCACGCCCGGCGACTTCCGGATTCGGGTCCTGCATCGCCGCGACCACACGGGCCAAACCGGCATTCACCAAGGCATCGGCGCACGGTGGCGTATGCCCGTGGTGGCTGCACGGTTCAAGGGTCACGTAGGCCGTGGCGCCCCGGGCCTTGTCGCCCGCCGCCCGCAGGGCATGGACTTCCGCATGGGGTTCGCCGGTGCGCACGTGCCAGCCTTCGCCAACAACCTGCCCATCGCGCACGATCACGCAGCCAACCCGGGGGTTGGGGTGCGTGGTGTAGAGGCCCTTGCGCGCCAATTCCAGGGCACGGGCCATGTAATGAGCGTCGAGTACCGCTTGTTCTGCCGAAGGTGGGTTCATTCTTTTACCGGCTCACGGGCCAGGCGGTCGATCTCTTCGCGGAACTCGTTGAGGTCCTGGAAGCGTCGATACACCGAGGCGAAACGGATATAGGCGACTTCGTCGAGCTTTTGCAGCTCGCCCATCACCAGTTCTCCAACCACCAGGGATTTGACTTCGCGCTCGCCGGTGGCGCGCAGCTTGTGCTTGATATGCACCAGTGCCGCTTCCAGCCGCTCGACACTCACCGGGCGTTTTTCCAGGGCGCGCTGCATTCCGGCGCGCAGTTTTTCTTCGTCGAAGGGCTGGCGACTGCCGTCGGTCTTGATCAGACGTGGCAATACCAGTTCGGCGGTTTCGAAGGTGGTGAAACGTTCACCGCAGCCAGAGGCCAGGCATTCACGCCGGCGACGCACCTGTTCGCCCTCGGCGACCAGACGCGAGTCAATGACCTTGGTGTCGTTGGCACCGCAGAAGGGACAGTGCATGGTGGCAGGCAACAAAAAATGGGAGGGCCATGGTAGCGCATCCCTGTGGCAAGACAAGCCATAGCCTTTACGGTATATAGGCTGACGATTATGTTTCATATTTTTTAAGCCACGGATTTTGTCCTTTCTGGAGCCGTACATGCAGTTACGACCACTTGTTTTGCTCACGTTGCTCGGTTTCCTGGTCGCCTGCAGCAGCCATGCCCCAAAACCTGCCGCGCCCGTTGCCGCCCCACAGCAAGAGAAAAAAATCCCGGGTGTGGAAGAAGACCTCGGCCCGCTGCCCGCCTTCCAGCGTGAAGTCAGCGGCCAGTTGAACGGTGTACCCGCCGGGGCGGAAGTCGAACTGGCACTGCTGGTGATCGACGACCGTTCGCGCCCGCAACAACTGCTGGCCAGCAGCGTGCTGATCGGCAACAACAAGCCCTTGGCCTTCCGCCTGCGCTTCAACCCCGAAGCCTTCCCGGCAGGCGGGCGCGTTGAACTGCGCGGTCGCGCCAGCCAGTCCGGCCAGTTGATCCTGCATTTGCCGCCCGTGCGTATCACCCAAGCGATCACCCAGACCACCGGCCCGCTGCAACTCGTTCCCGCACCATGACGCCACCGCTGGACCTGCAACGCGCCCTCAGCGAACTGATTGGCGACGCCCAACTGGTGCCCTGCCCGCTGCCGGGCACCGCGTTGTCGCTGTGGCTGCTGGATGCCGACAACATGGACCGCGCCTTCAGCCCCGAAGAAACCCGACGCATCCTGCATGAACCACCGTACTGGAGCTTTTGCTGGGCCAGCGGTTTGGCGCTGGCCCGGTATCTGGCGGCCAATCCTGAGTGGGTGGCAGGCAAGCGAGTGCTGGATTTCGGTGCAGGTTCGGGCGTTGCCGGGATTGCCGCAGTAAAGGCTGGAGCGCTGGAAGTGGTGGCGTGCGACCTGGATCCGCTGGCCCTGGCGGCCTGCCGGGCGAATGCGGAACTCAATGGCGTGACCCTGGGTTACTCCGCAGACTTCTTCGCCGAAGCGGATCGGTTCGACCTGATCCTGGTCGCCGATGTGCTGTACGACCGGGCGAACCTGCCGCTGCTGGACCAGTTCCTCACCCGGGGCCGTGAAGCGCTGGTCGCCGATTCCCGGGTGCGGGACTTCCAGCACCCGGACTACCAGCGCCTGGAAATCCTCGACGCCCTGACCCTGCCCGACCTGGCCGAACCGTGGGAGTTTCGCAAGGTGAGCCTGTACCATTCGCAGCGCGCTTGAGAGCATCGCGGGCAAGCCCGCTCCCACATTTGAAAGGCATTCCCCTGTGGGACCTGGCTTGCCTGCGATTGCGATCCTGAGACCGCCCCGCTTTCAGCCAACCCCACCAACCCTTATAGTTGCCCCATCCCCTGCTTTCTTCGAGATACCCCATGAGTGAGCCCACGCCGTACATCTTCGACGCCACCACCGCCACGTTCGACCAGGCCGTGATCCAGAATTCCTTCGAAAAACCCGTGTTGGTGGATTTCTGGGCCGAGTGGTGCGCGCCGTGCAAGGCGTTGATGCCGATGCTCGCGCAGATTGCCGAGAGTTATCAGGGTGAGTTGCTGCTGGCCAAGGTCGATTGTGATGCCGAGCCGGACGTGGTCTCGCGCTTTGGCATTCGCAGCCTGCCCACCGTGGTGCTGTTCAAGGATGGCCAGCCGGTGGACGGGTTTGCCGGTGCGCAACCCGAGTCCGCCGTGCGCGCGATGCTCGAGCCCCATGTGCAGATGCCGCCGCCAGCCGCTGCCGACCCGCTGGAGCAGGCCCAGGCGCTGTTTGCCGAAGGCCGCATCACCGACGCCGAGGCCGTGCTGGTGACGTTGCTCGGGGAAGACAACACCAACGCTGCCGCGCTGATCCTGTACGCACGCTGCCTCGCCGAACGCGGTGAGCTGGGCGAAGCGCAAACCGTGCTCGACGCGGTCAAGAGCGATGATCACAAGGCCGCCCTGGCCGGTGCCAAGGCGCAGATCACCTTTCTGCGCCAGGCCGCCGACCTGCCGGACGCTGCCGATTTGAAAGCGCGCCTGGCGCAAAACCCGCAGGATGACGAGGCGGTGTACCAACTGGCCGTGCAACAACTGGCGCGTCAGCAATACGATGCCGCGCTGGAGGGCTTGCTCAAGCTGTTCATCCGCAACCGCAGCTACAGCGAGGGCCTGCCCCACAAGACGCTGTTGCAGGTGTTCGAACTGCTCGGCAACGACCACCCGCTTGTCACCGTTTACCGCCGCAAGCTGTTCGCCGCGTTGTATTAAGCCTTACTCGATCCAACTGTACATCGGCGTATCCCCGCCGCTGGCCACCTTGACCTTGGCGCTATGGCGCAGGCGCACCAGCAGGCGCTTGCCCGCCGAGGCGCTGCCGGCCAAGCCTTCCAGTTGATCAAGCAATTCCAGGCCGTTGAGTTGCCCGGCCTTGCGCAGCAAATCCTGGGCGGCCTGCCACAGGCTCTCGTCCAGGTTGCCCGGGGCCGGCGCCACCACGGGCTCGGCACTCGGGGCCTTGCTGGCCTGCAACTGCGCGCCCAACCGGGCCCAGTCGCCGTCGTCCAGCTCCAGGGTCAAGTCCACCGGCAGGTCACCGACGGTTCCACGAATTCTCAACATCGCACTTACTCCCGCACTTTTCTGACGAGCATGCTCCCACGCGTCTTGCGCTACGCCAAGCAGGCGGTCAAACTCCTCGCAAAATTGTTATAAGATCACATAACAAAACTTTCATCTTTGTTCGGGAGTTCCACCATGCGCCGTTTGCTGCTCGCTTTGCCGTTTGCTCTGTTGCCACTGGCCATCGCCCAGGCTGCCGACGAGCACGACCATGATCACGAGCACGGCAGCCTGGGCGCCCACGAACACGGCGTGGGTCGCCTCAACGCGGTGCTCGACGGCCAGGCCCTGGAGCTGGAACTGGACAGCCCGGCGATGAACCTGGTGGGGTTCGAACACCTCGCCACCACCCCTGCCGACAAAGCCAAGGTCGCCGCCGCCCGCAAGCAACTGGAGCAGCCTTTGGTGCTGTTCAGCCTGCCCAAGGCCGCCGGTTGCGTGATCAGCACCCAGGAACTGAATAGCCCTCTGTTCGGCGACAAACCTGAAGCCGACCACGATGAGGACGATGACGACCACGCCACCGATGGCAAAGGCGCCGCCGCCCACGAACATCACCACGACCACAGCGAAATCCACGCTCACTACCAGTTCACCTGCGCCACGCCGACCGCCCTGAGCAACCTCGACCTGACCCAGGTGTTCAAGACCTTCCCCGCCACCCAGAAAATTCAGGTACAACTCATTGGCCCAAGCGGCCAGCAGGGTGTGGAAGCGACGGCGCAGGCAGCTACCCTGAAATTCTGAGTTCATGCCCCGGTTAATGTGGGAGCTGGCTTGCCTGCGATGCAAACGCCTCGGTTTTTCTGAAACACCGCGGCGATGCCATCGCAGGCAAGCCAGCTCCCACAGTTGATCAGTGTCATCATTTAAATCGAGCCAGATCACTGATTCCTTATGACCCAAGCACTTATCGAACTGTCTGACCTGGGCTTCAACTGGCCCGGTCACCCACAGTTGCTGGACATCCCGACGTTTCGCCTGGAGCCGGGGGAAACCCTGTTCCTCAAGGGCCCCAGCGGCAGTGGCAAGACCACCCTGCTGGGCCTGCTGGGCGGTGTGCAAAAGCCCAGTCGCGGCAGCATTCGCCTGCTGGGCCAGGAGCTGACCGAACTCTCGGCCGGCGCCCGCGACCGCTTCCGCGTCGACCACACCGGCTACATCTTCCAGCAGTTCAACCTGCTGCCGTTTCTCTCGGTGCGCGAGAACGTGGAGTTGCCCTGCCACTTTTCCAAGCTGCGGGCACAACGGGCGATCCAGCGCCATGGCAGCGTCGACCAGGCCGCCGCGACCTTGCTCGCCCACTTGGGCCTGAAGGACAAGAACCTGCTGGAACGCCGCGCCGACTCCCTGTCCATCGGCCAACAACAACGGGTAGCCGCCGCCCGCGCGTTGATCGGCCAGCCGGAACTGGTGATCGCCGACGAGCCGACTTCAGCCCTGGACCACGACGCCCGGGAAGCCTTCATTCAGTTGTTGTTCGCCGAATGCCGCGAAGCAGGCGCGAGCCTGTTGTTCGTCAGCCATGACCAGAGCCTGGCGCCGTTGTTCGACCGCAACCTGTCGCTGGCCGAACTCAATCGCGCCGCCACGCCCGCAGAGGTTTGAGATGTATTTGTTTCGACTAGCCCTGGCCAGCCTGGCTAACCGCCGCTTTACCGCGATCCTCACCGCCTTCGCCATCGCCCTCTCGGTGTGCCTGTTGCTGGCGGTGGAGCGGGTACGCACCGAAGCCCGCGCCAGCTTCGCCAGCACTATCAGCGGCACCGACCTGATCGTCGGCGCGCGCTCCGGCTCGGTGAATTTGCTGCTGTATTCGGTGTTCCGCATCGGCAACGCCACCAACAATATTCGCTGGGACAGCTACGAGCATTTCGCCGCCAACCCGCAGGTGAAATGGGCAATCCCGATTTCCCTCGGCGACTCCCACCGCGGCTACCGGGTGATGGGCACCAACGAATCCTATTTCGAACACTACCAATACGGCCGCCGGCAGAACCTTGAACTCGCCAGTGGTCGCGCCTTCGCCACCGATCCGTTCGAAGTGGTGCTCGGCGCCGAAGTGGCCGATGCCCTGAATTACAAGCTGGGCGACAAGCTGGTGCTGGCCCACGGCGTGGCGGTGGTCAGCCTGGTCAAGCACGATGACAAGCCGTTCACCGTGGTCGGCATCCTCAAGCGCACCGGCACCCCGGTGGACCGCACGCTGCACATCAGCCTCGGTGGCATGGAAGCGATTCACATCGACTGGCACAACGGCGTACCTGCCCAGGGCAAAGGCCGCATCAGCGCCGACCAGGCCCGCAACATGGACCTCACGCCCCAAGCCATCACCGCGTTCATGCTCGGCTTGAACAACAAGATCTCCACCTTCGCCCTGCAACGGGAGATTAACGAATTTCGTGGTGAGCCAATGCTGGCGATCCTGCCGGGCGTGGCCCTGCAAGAGCTGTGGAGCATGATGGGCACCGCTGAAAAAGCGCTGTTCGTGATCTCGCTGTTCGTGGTGCTGACCGGCTTGATCGGTATGCTCACCGCGATCCTCACCAGCCTCAACGAGCGTCGCCGGGAAATGGCGATCCTGCGTTCGGTGGGCGCACGGCCCTGGCACATTGCGACCTTGCTGATCTTCGAAGCCTTCGCCCTGGCGCTGTCCGGCGTGATTGCCGGCGTCGGGCTGCTGTATGTGTGCATCGCCGCGTCGCGCGGGTATTTGCAGGCCAATTACGGCCTGGACCTGCCGCTGTCGTGGCCGAGCGAATATGAATGGACCCTGCTCGGCGGTATTCTCGTCGCAGCCCTGCTGATGGGCAGCGTGCCGGCCTGGCGCGCCTACCGGCAATCGTTGGCCGACGGCCTGTCGATACGTTTATGAGGAAGCTGTTGATGCGTCGCGTCGTGCTTGCGCTGTTACTGCTGATGGCCCTGCCCGCCTGGGCTGAAGACCAGCCCAAGGACCTGTCGTGGCAGGAAATGATCCCGCCGGATGCACCGCCGGAAATCCCCAACATGAAACCGCTGCACGACTTGTCGGGCATGGCTGATGCGTTGTCGGTGGAGTCTGCGCCGGCCGCCAAGCAGGACCTGCCCAACGCGCCAGTCGTACAAAGCCTGGACGGTAAGCACATCCGCCTGCCGGGTTATATCGTGCCGCTGGAAGTCAGCGAGGAAGGCCGCACCACGGAGTTCCTGCTGGTGCCGTATTTCGGCGCGTGCATCCATGTACCGCCACCGCCGTCGAACCAGATCGTGCATGTCAAAAGCGAAGTCGGCGTGAAGCTCGACGAGTTGTATCAGCCGTACTGGATCGAAGGCCAGATGCAGGTCAAACCGTCCAGCAGTGAACTGGCCGATGCCGGCTACCAGATGGATGCCGACAAGATTTACGTGTACGAATTGCAGGAGTAGCGCGTTATCACTGTTTCATTGAGCTGAGTCAAAAGCCCAGCCGGAACGATCTCTACCATTGGATGTATCTCTTTTAATACATCCTCTGGAGCTCCCATGAACAAGTCCCTGCTCGGCGCGTCGCTTGTCGCGCTCGCCCTCGCTGCCCCCGTTGCCCACGCTCACGAAGCCGGCGACATCCTGATTCGCGCCGGCGCCATCACCGTCAACCCGAAAGCGGACAGCAGCAGTGTCAAGGTTGACCAGGGCCCGCTGGCCGGGACCAACCTGGGTGGCAAGGCGACCATGAGCAGCGACACTCAACTGGGCTTGAACTTCGCCTACATGTTCACCAGCCACTGGGGTATCGAACTGCTGGCGGCCACGCCGTTCGAGCACGATGTGAAGATCAAGAACACCGCCCTGGGCGCCGCCAACGGCAAGCTCGGTACACTGAAGCACCTGCCACCGACCCTGAGCGTCGTGTACTACCCGCTGGACAGCAAGTCGGTATTCCAACCGTACATCGGCGCCGGTATCAACTACACCTGGATCTACGACGAGCACGTCGGCAGCCGCGCCGAGCAGGCCGGTTTCAGCAACTTCAAGGCGGAAAACTCCTGGGGCTGGGCCGCGCAGATCGGTGCGGACTACATGATCAACGACAAGTGGATGATCAACGCCCAGGCGCGCTACATCGACATCAGCACCAAGGCCACTGTGGATAACAACGCGCTGGGCCAGGGCACTCGGGCCAAGGTCAATGTGGATGTTGATCCGATGGTGTACATGGTCGGTATTGGCTACAAGTTCTAGGTTCTACCCAAGGCCCTGTTGTACAGGGCCTTTTTTGTGAGCCTTCCCAAAGCAGGCCAGTGCCAATCAGAGGCCAGGCACACGCCCGTGTGCTGCGAATCAGGCGTCAGCCAGGAGTTGCTGCACTTGAGCTATGACCAAGTCAATGTTGAACGGCTTTTTCAACACCGCATTGAACAAGTCCGACCGCTCCATACCAATATGTGCCTGGGCTCCGCTGATCAGAATGATGGGCAAGTGTTTGACTGCCGGCAGAGCACGAACCGCTTCGGCAAACTCCAGGCCGTCCATGACCGGCATCATGAAGTCGGTGATGATCAACGCTGGCCGCTCGCGTTCCAGGACCTCGAGTCCTTTCTGGCCATTGCTCGCTTTTACGACCATGTACCCCTCATCCTCCAGCGCATAGCCGAGAATGTCAGCGATCAAATACTCGTCGTCGACGACCAGGATGGTGGTCATGTCAGTTCAACCCGAATCAGAGACTTAGGACGTTGAGCCCGGCAGCGAAGAATCATTAGGGACAGCCAATGCATTTCTTGATGCCTTCTTCAGGTCAACGCCGTTTTCATGGATTACCACTTCAAGAAGCGAAGGATCGTAGAAGCTATCTCGTACCTTAAGAATCGAAAGCATTCTTCTTAGTTCAGATTGAATCTCGAAGAAACGCATCAGCAGCAGGTTATCGACAATACTGGACAGGTCCGGGGTCGGAGAACTGACCTCCGAACCAAAAACGTCACGCATCTCCCATGAGGCAAATACCGTTACGCCACGGGCACGAAGCTCGCTCATCAGGGCACTGTAGAAATCAGTGATGCGTGCCGGGTTCGTCGACACTCGGGTCATGCCGCTCAAGCTGTCGATGAACAGGCGCTTGATGCCCTTTTCCTCAACCATTTTCAGCAGCCGTGCGCCGAGACCGTCCAGCAGGCCTTCTGTCGTGGGTTGCCAGGCAAGACTCAGCGCACCACTTTCTTCCATACCCTTGATATCAATACCCAGCGATTGGCCTTTGAGGCGTAACCGCTGCGGGCTTTCATAAAAACCGAAATGCAGGCCCGGCGCTTCCACTGTCGACTCAGCGAGGAACCGGAGCCCCAACGTGGTTTTCCCGACGCCGGAAGGCCCCATGACGAGCGTAACGGAAGAACTGTGCAGGCCACCGCCGATGATGGTGTCCAGCGAACCGATGCCGCTGGTGATACGCGTTAGATCGGCACTGTCAGGTAACGATGGATGGCTGTAGAGGCTTTCCAGACGCGGATAAACCACCAGGCCATCGTCGGTAATTTCACACTCGTGCAATCCGGTCAGTGCACCACTGCCGCGAGTCTTGCGCAGTTGAATACGGCGCACTGAACGGCTGCCGTGAAGCTCCTCGCCCATCTCAATCACACCATCAACCATGGTGTGCTCCGGACTGCCGTCGTCCAACCGGGAACTGGTGAGAAACAGCACCGTACAACCGGCGAACGCAGCATGCCCTTGCAGCTCGGAAATGAATTTCTTGGTGTCGATGGGCGAGTCAGCCTTGGAGCGTGCATTGAGCAAGCCGTCGACCACTAACACGGTGGCCTTCTGACGACTGATCTCACGCCGAAGCAGCTTGACCACTTCATCGAGACCGTCGTTCTCAAGGGTGTCAAACGCACTGACGAACTGAATTTCAGCCCCCACCCGGGATACATCAAAGAAATTCAGGGTGGAGAGGAATTGAAATAACCGGTCGTGGGACTCAGCCAGCAACGTGGCGACCAGTACACGGCCCCCGTTGCGCGCATGATTAAACCCCAGTTGATTGGCGAGGATGGTTTTACCCGATCCTGGGCGCCCCTGGATAATGTAGGAGGCACCTGCGACTAGCCCGCCCTTGAGCAGAGCATCCAGCCCTTCTATTCCGCTTTGAAGGCGATTTAGCTTTTCCACAATGCAACCCTGATGTGAACAACAGGCTCTTGAGCCGAAGGTTTACGATGCTAACTCCATTTGCGCCATCGGGCTATCCGCTCATCCAGTTCAAGGGCGGGGCAAATAAAGCGTGAACGTACTTCCCTGACCCAGACGACTCTCGACCCTGATCTCTCCCCCCGACTGTTTGGCAAAACCAAATACCTGACTGAGCCCCAGCCCCGTTCTCTGGCCTTTGCCTTTGGTGGAGAAAAACGGTTCAAAGATTCTGTCGAGGCTGAACGGAGCGATACCCGAGCCATTGTCTGTGATGGACACGGCAACGAAACGCCCCTTGATAAGGGGATAGCCATCGGACGCAGGGATAAGGTCCATCGACTCAACACGGATGACCATCTCCCCCTTATCCATCATGGCGTCGCGGGCGTTCATGACCATATTGAGAATGGCGGCTTCAAACTGTCCTGGGTCGACGTTAACAACGCAGGGTAATGCTGTGGACTCGATGCGCACGTGGATGCCTGTGCCAACCCGCACAGCAATCGTATCGACCATGGCCAATGTACTTGAGTTGACATCCAGCGGTGCGGGATGGAGGGCTTGCCTGCGAGCGAAGGACAGCAATTGGCTGGTGAAATGAGAACCACGCTCCACCGCCTCGGAAATGGCTTCCACCAGGCGCAGGCGCCGCTCTTCTGATAGGGAAGGCCGCTTCAAAAGATCCGCTGAAGAACGGATCACCGTCAGCAGATTGTTAAAGTCATGAGCTACTCGGCCAGTTACCCGCCCCAGCGCGTCCATCTTCTGCGACTGAAGTGACTGCTCTTGGCTCACCTCCTGAACGGTTCCCGTCATCGCGACGGGTAGACCATCATCGGCATAACGGGGTCTTGCGCACACGTGCAGCCAGCGAGTTTCACCCCGTGGCGTGATGACGCGGTAGTGAATGTCGTAGTCGCCACGTTGAGCGATGGAGCGATCCCACGCTTCGGCCACTCGGCGCTTGTCTTCGGCGTGCACCAAGCGCTGCATGTGCTCATAACTGAACGGTATCTGTGGTTCGAGTCCGAAGTTGAGGCGGCAAGTGGCCGAGGTCTTCAGTTCACCCGTCGTCAAATCCAGGCGCCATATACCAAGCCCGGCGGTACTCAAAGCGAACTGCAGGTCGTGCGCCTCCTCATACACATCATCGTGAGGCGGCGGCGAACCATTCACCGGAGAATGTGTTGCCATGATGGGTGGGGCTCCTCTTTTAGGCTGCCCATGGCTGGATGGGCGAAGTCTTCTTCTGAATGCAGACTTTTGCTTTTGCTGAACGAGCCGTAAGCACAATCAATCCCTATTGGCATGGATGACCGGGCGCACCAAAGGTTTCAAATTTTTCGCATGCCGTGGTGCCCCCGCCTGGCCAACACGTATCAACCGAATCCGTCCGGACACCGCCGCAAAAAAGGCGCCTGTTGCAGGCGCCTTTTTTTAAGTTTGACCGTGTCGGTAGAACCGGTCGAGCAACGCCGGCAACCCGGCCCGCCATGCCCGTGGCTTGATGCCGAAGGTGTGGAGGATTTTCTTGCAGGCCAGCACCGCGTGTTGCGGTTCATCGGCGGCATCCGGACGGGCGGCGTGGGCCTGGGCGGTCGGGGCTTCCACGGCCAGCGGGTGGAAGTTGCGCGCTTCGGTCAGGATCGCCTGCCCCAGCGCCAGCGGGGTGGTCGCTTCGTGGCCGGCATAGTGATAAGTGCCCCACAACGGCGCGGCGCAATCCAGTTGCTTGAGCACCGAAATGATCACCCGCGCCGCGTCGTCCACCGGCGTCGGGTTGCCCCGGCGGTCGTCGGCCATCAGCAGTTCGTCCGGTTTTTCGGCACGGGCCAGGAAGCGTCCGAGGGTGCCGTCGACGCTGTCATCCAGCAGCCAGCCAAAACGCAGCAGCACGTGCTGCGGGCAGGTGGCGCGTACGCTCTGCTCGATGCGCCACAACGCCTGGCCCCGCAGGCCCAAGGGCACGGGTTCATCTTTTTCGCTGTAGGCGGTGGCGCGGGAGCCGTCGAACACCCGGTAGCTGGACGGTTGCAGCAAAGTGATGCTGTGGTGCTGGCACAGTTCCGCCAGGCGCTCGATCGCATATTCCTGCGCGGCCAGACGCGTCTCGCTGACCGTCTCCGCCTGAAACCAGTCGAAGTAATAGGCAAGATTGATCAAGGCATCGGGACGGGTGTCGTCGAGCAGTTGCGTGAGGCTCGCGGCATCCCAGCCGTCTTGGGGCGGACGCGGGGCGAGGAAACCGATGTCTTCCTCCGCACCGAGGCGAATCAGCGCCTGCCCGAGGGCATTCCCGCCGCCCAGTAACATAAGGCGCATTCGCATAGATTGAGCAGGCCCGGTCTGTTTGGAACGATGGTTATTATCGACAGGCTTGTGAGCCATGCCGTTGGCATTTGCCAGAATCGTTGCATTTTGCGGGTTTGTAGCGCAACCGTCACTTATAAAGTGCGCCGCCGACTGCGGCCGGGGGCTTTAGATAGAGAGAGCCTTTTGTGGCGAGGGTGCTTGCTGTGGCGAGGGAGCTTGCTGTGGCGAGGGAGCTTGCTGTGGCGAGGGAGCTTGCTCCCGCTGGGCTGCGTAGCGGCCCCAAAAAAGCGGGAGCGCTGCGCACTCCAGCGGGAGCAAGCTCCCTCGCCACTGCAAGCTCCCTCGCCACAGCCGGGGTTGCAAGTTGCCGGGGCTGGCCGCATAAATTGCGGTATGAACCTTCCTGAATCAACGGACACGGTCTTGAACGGTTTCCACCCCGCCGTCAGCACCTGGTTCCGCAGTACGTTCCCGTCGGTGACCTCCGCCCAGGCCCGGGCGTGGCCGCTGATCCGCCAGCACCGCTCGACGTTGATTGCCGCGCCCACCGGCTCCGGCAAGACCCTGACCGCCTTTCTCGCGGTGCTGGACGACCTTGTACACCAAGGCCTGGCCAATGGCGGCCAACTGCCAGACCAGACGCTGGTGGTCTACGTTTCGCCGCTCAAGGCATTGTCCAACGATATCCAGATCAACCTGCAAAACCCGCTGGCTGGTATCACCGACCACCTGCAGCGCCTGGGCCTGCCGCCGCTGGCGATCCGCACCGCCGTGCGTACCGGCGACACGCCGCAGAAAGACCGCGCCCTGATGCGCAAGCACCCGCCGCATATCCTGGTGACCACCCCGGAATCGCTCTACGTGCTGCTGGGCTCGGATTCCGGCCGGCAGATGCTCGCCAGCATCCGCACGGTGATCGTCGATGAGATCCACGCCATCGCCGCCAGCAAACGCGGCAGCCACCTGGCCCTGACACTGGAGCGCCTGCAGGGTTTGTGCAGCGAACCGCTGACCCGCATAGGCCTGTCCGCCACGCAAAAGCCCATCGAGGCGGTGTCGCGCTTTATGGTGGGTACCGGCCGGCCTTGCGAGATCGTCGACATCGGCCACGCGCGCCCACGGGACCTGGATATCGAAGTACCGCCGGTGCCGCTGTCGGCGGTCATGGCCAACGACGTGTGGGAGCGGGTCTACGACCGCCTCGCCGAACTGGCCAAACAACACCGCACCACGCTGATTTTCGTCAACACCCGGCGCCTGGCCGAACGCCTGGCCCGGCACTTGAGCGAGCGCCTGGGCAAAACCGCCGTCGCCGCCCACCACGGCAGCCTCGCCAAGGAACTGCGCCTGGACGCCGAACAACGGCTCAAGGCCGGCGAGTTGCAAGTGCTGATCGCCACCGCGTCGCTGGAGCTGGGGATTGATATTGGCGAGGTTGATTTGGTGTGCCAGATCGGCTCGCCCGGCTCGATCAACGGTTTCCTGCAACGGGTCGGACGCTCCGGGCATCAGGTCGGCGGCACGCCCAAAGGCCGGTTGTTCGCCACCACCCGCGACGACCTGATCGAATGCGCTGCCCTCCTCGACTGCGTGCGCCGGGGCGAGCTGGACACCTTGCTGATCCCGGTCGCGCCGCTGGATGTGCTGGCCCAGCAGATCATCGCCGAAGTCAGCTGCCAGGAATGGCAGGAACAGGCCCTGCTCACGCTGATCCGCCGCGCCTCGCCCTACGCCGAACTGGATGAACGCCACTATCAGGCGCTGCTACAGATGCTCGCCGAGGGCTACAACGGCCGCCAGGGCATCCGCAGCGCTTACCTGCACCGCGACGCCATCACCCGCACCCTGCGCGGCCGGCGGGGCGCCAAGCTCACCGCCGTGACCAGCGGCGGCACCATCCCCGACAACGCCGACTACAGCGTGCTGCTGGAGCCGCAAAGCCTGAACATCGGCAGCGTCAACGAAGACTTCGCGGTGGAAAGCATCGCCGGGGATATCTTCCAGTTGGGCAACACGTCCTACCGCATCCTGCGGGTGGAAGCCGGCAAAGTGCGGGTCGAGGATGCCCACGGCCAACCGCCGACCATTCCGTTCTGGCTCGGTGAGGCACCGGGCCGCAGTGCCGAGTTGTCGTTTGCCGTGGCGCGCCTGCATGGGCAACTGGACGAGCGGCTGGGGGCCACGCCCGGCAAGCTGCAGGCGGCGCTCGACTGGCTCACCGGCACCCTCGGCTTGAACCTGGCCAGCGCCGAGCAACTGGTGGATTACCTGGCGCGAGCGCGGCTGGCATTGAGTGCGCTGCCGTCCCAGGACACGCTGATCATGGAGCGGTTTTTCGACGAGTCCGGCGGCACCCAATTGATCATCCACACGCCGTTCGGCAGTCGCATCAACCGCGCCTGGGGCCTGGCGCTGCGCAAACGGTTTTGCCGCACCTTCAACTTCGAACTGCAAGCCGCCGCCAGCGAGGATGCAATTGTGTTGTCGCTGTCCACCAGCCACAGCTTTGAGCTGGATGAAGTGTGGCGCTACCTGAACAGCAACACCGCCGAGCACATCCTGATCCAGGCGGTGCTGGATGCGCCGCTGTTCGGCGTGCGCTGGCGCTGGAATGCCGGCGTGGCCCTGGCGCTGCCGCGTTACACCGGCGGGCGCAAGGTGGCGCCGCAGATCCAGCGCATGAAGAGTGAAGACCTGATCGCCAGTGTGTTCCCGGACCAGATCGCCTGCCTGGCAAACCTCGCCGGCGAGCGGGAAGTGCCGGAGCATCCGCTGGTGGAGCAAACCCTCGACGACTGCCTGCACGAGGCCATGGACAGCGAAGGCTGGCTGGCCCTGCTGCGGCGCATGGAGCGCGGCGAAATCCGTTTGATCAGCCGCGACCTGCCGGCGCCGTCACCCTTGGCAGCGGAGATTCTCAGCGCCCGCCCCTACACCTTTCTTGATGACGCACCGCTGGAAGAACGTCGTACCCAGGCCGTGCTCAACCGCCGTTGGAGCGACCCGCAAAGCACTGACGACCTCGGCGCGCTGGATGCCGAAGCGATTGCCGGTGTGTGCGAGGAAGCCTGGCCGGCACCCAACGGCCTGGATGAAATGCATGAAGCGTTGATGAGCCTGGCGTGCATCGCTGAATCGGAAGTTGCGCCGCAATGGGCCCAATGGCTGCAAGCCCTGGCCGACGGTGGGCGCGCCAGCCGATTGCAGATCGGTGCCGACCAAGCCGTTTGGGTCGCCCTGGAGCGCTTGAGTTGCTTAAAGGCGATCTATCCAAATGACCTGCCGCTGCTACCCGGTTTCGATGAGCCCTGGACCTTCGATGAAGCCCTGGTGGAAGTTCTGCGGGCGCGCCTGAGCGGTTTTGGCCCATTGACCCTGATCGAGATCGCCGCGCCCCTGGCCTTGCCGGTGGCAGAGGTATCACAGGCACTTGCGCGGCTGGAAAGCGAAGGCTACGTACTGCGCGGCCGTTTCAGCCCCGGCGCCAGCGACGAACAATGGTGCGAACGCCACCTGCTGGCGCGTATTCACCGCTACACGGTCAAGCGTCTGCGCCGGGAAATCGAGCCGGTGGCGTTGCAGGATTTCATGCGGTTTCTGTTCGACTGGCAGCACCTGTCGGAGGGCACCCGTGGCCAGGGCAGCGCGGTGTTGCCGCAGATCGTCGCGCAGTTCGAAGGCTATGCCGCAGCCACGTCGGCCTGGGACAGCGATTTGCTCAGCGCCCGAATCAAGGATTACGCGCCCCACTGGCTGGACGATTTGTGCCGCAGCGGCAAGGTGGTGTGGACGCGCCTGAGCAACAAGACTGGCGCGACAGCCTTGCGTAGCACGCCGGTAGTGTTGTTGCCCCGCAGCCAGGTGTCGTTGTGGAGTGGGCTGACCGAAGCGCCCGACAGCAGCGAGCTGTCGCCCAAGGCGCAGAAAGTCCATCAGGCGCTGCGGGAAAACGGCGCGCTGTTTTTTGATGAATTGGTCCACGAAGCCCATCTGCTGCGCAGCGAACTGGAAACCGCCTTGCAGGAACTGGTGGGCGCCGGACTGGCGAACGCCGACAGTTTTGCCGGCCTGCGTGCACTGACCACACCTGCGAGCAAACGCCAGGCCCGCAGCAGTCGGCGCGGTCGCGGCGCGTTTGTCGGCGGGATGGACGATGCCGGGCGTTGGGCCCTGGTACGGCGGGCGCCGGTGGCGGACGGTACGCGCCCGACGGCTCACTCGGCCGAGACGCTGGAGCATGTGGCGATGACCTTGCTGCGCCGCTACGGCGTGGTGTTCTGGCGCCTGCTGGAGCGCGAGGCGGACTGGCTGCCCAGTTGGCGGGAATTGCTGCGCACGTTCCACCGGCTGGAAGCCCGGGGCGAGATTCGTGGTGGCCGGTTTGTGAGTGGTCTGGCGGGAGAACAGTTTGCGTTGCCGGAAGCGATTCCCCTGCTGCGGGAAGTTCGGCGGCGGCCCCACGATGGCAGCTTGATTGCCGTGTGTGGAGCGGACCCGCTGAACCTGGTGGGTACGCTGCTGCCGGGCAGCAAGGTGCCGGCGTTGAGCGGTAATCGGCTGGTGTATCGGGATGGATTGCCGGCGGCGGTGGAGATGGCGGGCAAGCAGCAGGTGTTGCTGGAGTTGGATGCGCAGGCGGCGGGGTTGGTGCGGGAGAAGCTGATCAGGCGCTGACTCGTGTAGCGCCCGTAATGACGCCTTCGCGAGCAAGCCCGCTCCCACATTCGATACGGTTCCACCCTTGGAATGCGGTCGATTGTGGGAGCGGGCTTGCTCGCGAAGAGGCCGGTAGCCCCAACCCAAAACTATTGGGTTCTCGGCTGCTCAGTAAGCACCACCGACGAAGGCACCTCTTCCTCCGGTTCATCCACCTGCTGCCCAACCCGCTGCGGCACCATCACCTGCTGTGGATAAGTTTGCGCGAAGTGGACGAAGGCACAGTTATCCACAAGCTTCTTCAACCGCTGGTTAAACGCACGGCTCACCGCATATTGCCCGCCCGACACCGTGCGGAATTGCGCCGTCAGCACCACGCCGTTGAGGTCCATCCTGTCGACGCCAAACACCTCCAGCGGCCCTTGCAGGTTGTACTTGAGGAACACGTCGTCGCGGATCGACTGCCCCGCCTCGCGAATCAGTTCCACGGCCTTGTCGACATCGGTGTCGTAGGTGAACTGCACCGAGAAAAACGCATAGGCGAATTGACGCGACTGGTTGGTAACCGCCTTGATCTGCCCGAACGGCACCGAATGCACAAATCCCTTGCCGTCCCGCAGGCGCAGGGTGCGGATGGTCAGGCCCTCGACGGTGCCGGCATGGCCGGAGTCGAGCACCACCCAATCGCCGATCGACAGGGTGTCTTCGATGATGATGAACAGCCCGGTGATCACATCCTGCACCAGTTGCTGGGAGCCAAAACCAATGGCCAGCCCCACCACCCCGGCACCCGCCAGCAGCGGTGCGACGTTGATCCCCAGGTTCGCCATGGTGGTGATCGCACAGATCACCACCAGGATGATTTTCACCGCGTTGCGCAACAACGGCAGGATGGTTTTCACCCGCGTGCTGGGCTGGCGGCTGAAGCGTTTGTTGACCGGTGGCTTCAGCGCTTCCTGGATCGCGGTGTCGAGCACTACCCAGAACAGCCAGGTCACCAGCAGGATCAAACCGATGCTGCTCAGGGAATCACTGATGGCCCGGCCCACGGAGTTGCGCTGGGCAAATTCAAACAGCGAAACGCCCCAGATACGCCCAAGGATTTCGATAAAGGCGATGGCCATGACGATGCGCAACAACGCGTGCAACAAGCTGAGGAAACGTTCCTTGTAGGCGCTGCTGCGCTGGACCGCCACCGTGCTGCGGGACTGGAACAGGTGCTGCAATACCGTGCTGAGGAACACCGTGCCGATCAGCAGGATTGTGGTGAACAGCGCACAGCGCAGGGCTTTCTGGCTGTCGTCGCCGGCGCCGATCAGGTTGATCGCCGACACCAGCACCATCAACAGAATCGGCCAATACCACACGCCGGAAAACACCCGCAGGGATTGCTGCACTGCCGGGTGTTTCAAGCGCTGGGCCAGGGGCCGGTTGCGGATCAAATGCGCCACCGGACGGCGCAGGCGAATCACCAGCATGCCGAAAATCACCGAGGCAAACAGCCCGGTGAAGATCGCGACGCTGGCAGTGATATTGCCCCCAAATTGGCGGGCGATCTGTGGGCTGGTCAACGCATCGCTGAGGGCGGCGAGGAAGCCGATCAGGAACAGCGGCTTGGGGCAGTAGTCACGAATAATCTGCACGGCCGGGCGCTTGTGGCCGACGTTGAACATGACGATGACGCACAAGAGGATCGAGGTGGAAAAAATACCGCTGCTGGTGGCATAGGCAAAACACAGCGCCAGGGCCCGGCCTACCGAGGTGGGCAGGAAGTGGCTGACATACAGCGTCAATGGCAGGCAGATCACGGCCGGAATCGTGTAGGGAATCAAGTAGCCGAGCAACGCCTGGAGGCGCTGGCGTTGTGCGATGTGCCGCTGCAGGCTCAAGCGCTTGACGATAAAGCGCCCGAGCAGGGTCAGCGCGGTGAATGCGCCGATCCACACCCCGGACAACACCAGGAAATCCCCCGCCACGCTCCATGAGGAACGCTCGGACGGCTGGTTGACCAGCTTGTCCACCTCATCCGCCGCGCGATCGGCCCGCAGGCGCCAGGCGTCGATCAGGTTCTGGTTGAGGTCGAGTTTGTCCTGCACATCATCGATGCTGGAGCTGATGGCGCCGAGCAGGCCGCCTTCCACCAACAGTTCCGGCGTGGCCGGGGCGGCAGGCGCTGGAGCCGCGGGGGCGGTCGCCGCTTGCAGCGCGCCGCTGCCACAGAACAGCAGCGTGCCGAGCAGTAGCACAGTCTTTAAATTCAACAAAACACCGGGCTCCTTCAGAAGGGTCTGTAAGGAACTGACGGGTTTGAGGCCTGATCGTTCCCCCCCGCGCGTCGATCCGTGCGTACCAGGCAAATATCAAATGCCACTACCTGTCTTTTTCCACACAAGCCAACACCCGAGACTGCGCTCCTGATTGAAACCCACCGGAGTTGCAGCCATGCCCATTGCCTTGCTCGCGCTGACCCTCAGCGCTTTTGCCATCGGGACGACCGAATTCGTCATCGTTGGCTTGTTACCCACTATCGGCGCCGACCTGGGTGTCGACTTGCCGTCCGCCGGCCTGCTGGTCAGCCTCTACGCCCTGGGCGTGGCCATCGGCGCCCCCGTGCTCACCGCCCTGACCGGCAAAGTGCCGCGTAAATGGCTGCTGTTGTCGCTGATGGTGCTGTTCACCCTCGGCAACCTGCTGGCCTGGCAGGCGCCGAGCTATGAATCCCTGGTGCTGGCGCGGATCGTCACCGGCCTGGCCCACGGGGTGTTTTTCTCGATTGGCTCGACCATCGCCACCAGCCTGGTGCCCAAGGAAAAAGCCGCCAGTGCGATTGCCATCATGTTTACCGGCCTGACCGTGGCGTTGGTGACCGGTGTACCGCTGGGGACGTTTATCGGCCAGCACTTCGGCTGGCGTGAAACCTTCCTCGCCGTCTCGGCCCTGGGTCTGATCGCGTTTATCGGCAGCCTGCTCTACGTGCCGAACAACATCGCCCACAGCAAACCCGCGTCGCTGTTGCAGCAACTGCAAGTCCTGAAACAGCCACGGCTGCTGCTGGTGTATGCCATGACGGCGGTGGGTTACGGCGGCTCGTTCATCGCGTTCACCTACCTGGCGCCGATCCTTCAGGACATCTCCGGGTTCAGCGCCGGCACCGTCAGCCTGGTGCTGCTGGTGTACGGCATCTCGGTGGCCGTCGGTAACATCTGGGGCGGCACACTGGCGGACAAACGCGGGCCGATCAGTGCCCTGAAAATCATCTTCACCCTGCTCGCCGCTGTGTTGTTTGTATTGACCATGACCGCAAGCAACCCATGGCTGGCCTTGGCCACGGTGCTGGTGTGGGGCGCGGTCGCCTTCGGCAACGTGCCGGGCTTGCAGGTGTACGTGGTGCGCCAGGCGGAACATCACACGCCGAACGCGGTGGACGTGGCCTCGGGCCTGAACATTGCGGCGTTCAACCTGGGGATCGCCGGTGGTGCGTGGGCCGGTGGCTTGATCGTCGCCCACATGGGCTTGATCCACACGGCGTGGATTGGCGGTTCGGTGGTGTTGGTGGCCCTGGCGCTGACGGCCTGGAGCGGGCGCCTTGACCGGCTGGGGCCGGTGTATGCCGAGAGCTCGACCCGGGTGGTTGGCGGGCACTGATCCCGCAGCGATAAAGAACCAATGTGGGAGCGGGCTTGCTCGCGAAAGCGGTGTGTCAGTCAACAGAGATATCGACTGACCCACCGTCTTCGCGAGCAAGCCCGCTCCCACATTTTGCTGTGTGCCGTCTGTAAGGGCGCCGAAACTTTCTGCCAAATTCCACAGTCATCCAAAAACGGAGGTCACTCGACACCCAACCCACGGGAGCAACCATGACCCACCCGGAGCTGATGCCGATCACGCCCACCGAAGCCATCACCCGCTTCAGGGTGCTGACGGTCAATACTCATAAGGGCTTCACCGCGCTCAACCGGCGCTTCATTCTGCCCGAGCTGCGGGAGGCGATTCGCAGCGTGGCGGCCGATGTGGTGTTCCTCCAGGAAATCCACGGCACCCACGAGCGCCATCCCAAGCGCTACAGCAACTGGCCGAGCATGCCGCAGTACGAGTTCCTCGCCGACAGCATCTGGCCGCAATATGCCTATGGGCGTAATGCGGTGTATCCCCATGGCGACCACGGCAATGCGTTGCTGTCGAAATTCCAGATCATCCGCTACGACAACCTCGACATTTCCCAAAGCGGCCACGAAAGCCGCGGGCTGCTGCATTGCGTGCTGCGTTTGCCGGGCAGCGCGCGGGACGTGCATGCCATCTGCGTGCACCTCGGGCTGCGTGAGGTGCATCGCCAGCAGCAACTGCGCCTGATCGCCCAGCGGATCGCCGAGATTCCCGCCGACGCACCGGTAATTGTCGCCGGTGACTTCAACGACTGGCGTCAGCGGGCCGATCTTGCCCACTGCGGGCTGCGGGAAGTGTTTGTCGAAACCCACGGCAAGCCGGCCCGTACCTTCCCGGCGCGCCTACCGCTGCTACCGTTGGACCGCATCTATGTGCGCAACCTCAAGGTGCATCAGCCACAAGTCCTGACCAGCCGCCCGTGGTCACATTTGTCGGACCACGCGCCGCTGTCGGTGGAGATCGAGTTATGAACAGCGCCCCACTGGAAAAGGTCGCGGTGGAACATATCGCGACCGATCAACCGCCAGACGATGCCGTGGCCCGGGACCTGGATTACGGCTGGCAACACGGTAACCAGGTGGAGTTGCTGGAGAACGGCGAGGCCTACTTTCCCAAGGTGTTCGAGGCGATGCGCCAGGCGCAGCGGGAGATCCTGCTGGAGACCTTTATCCTGTTTGAAGACAAGGTCGGTCACGAGCTGAAAGGCATTTTGATCGAGGCCGCGCAGCGTGGCGTAAAGGTCGTCGCCAGCCTCGATGGCTTTGGTTGTGGCGAGCTGACACCGGGGTTTCTCAGCGAATTGAGCCAGGCCGGCGTGACCGTGCAGATGTTCGACCCGGCGAGCAAGACACTGGGCTTTCGCACCAATTGGTTTCGCCGCCTGCACCGCAAGATTGTGGTGGTGGATGCCAGCGTGGCGTTTATCGGCGGGATCAATTTTTCTGCGGATCACCTGGGGGATTTCGGCCCCGAAGCCAAGCAGGATTATGCGGTGCAGGTGCAAGGCTCGGCGGTGGCCGACCTGCATCATTTCGCCCTCGCACAAAGCGGCCGGCGCGTGCGTAAACGGCGCGGCTGGCGGCGCGAGCAACGACCGTCGCCATGGGCCGCGGGCGAAGGCGATGGCCTGGTGCGGCTGATTTACCGGGACAATCTGCAACACCGAACCGATATTGAAGAGGCCTACCTGCACGCGCTGCGCAAGGCCGAGCGGCGGGTGGTGATTGCCAACGCCTACTTCTTTCCCGGCTATCGTCTGCTGCGGGAAATTCGTAATGCCGCGCGGCGCGGTGTGCAGGTGCAATTGATCATGCAGGGCCAGCCGGATGTGCTGCTGGCCAAGCTCGCGGCACGCATGCTGTATGACTATTTGCTCAAGGAAGGTGTGGTGATCCACGAGTACTGCCAGCGCCCGCTGCACGGCAAGGTGGCGCTGGTGGATGAGGAGTGGAGCACGGTGGGCTCGAGCAATCTCGACCCGCTGAGCCTGTCGCTGAACCTTGAGGCGAATGTGCTGATTCGTGATCGCGGGTTCAATCAGCAGTTGTTCGAGCGCCTGGAATACCTGAGCCAGAACCACTGCAAGACCATGCCGGAAAACCGCGCGCCTCGCGGCTGGTTCTGGCGGGTGACCGTGGGGTTTGTGGTGTTCCATGTGCTGCGGCATTTTCCATCCTGGACCGGCTGGCTGCCGGCGCATAAACCGAAGTTGAAACCCTTCGTTCATGAGGAGCCTCAGCAGCATGACTGAAAGAGGCCGCTTCGCACGCTGGAAAAAGCCGCTGACGGTGGTGTTTTTCCTGGTGCTGATCGTGTTGTTCACCCTGCTCGCCCGGCGTATCGACTGGAGCGAAGTGTTCGACACCCTTGGGGATTTCAAGCTGCGCACCTTGCTCATCGCCGGCGCGCTGACCGCGTGCAGCTTCGTGGTGTATTCGTGCTTTGACCTGATCGGCCGCACCTACATCCGCCAGCCTTTGCGCTGGAAGCAGATCTTGCCGGTGGGCATCATCAGCTACGCCTTCAACCTCAACCTGAGCGCCTGGGTCGGTGGCATCGCCATGCGCTATCGCCTGTATTCCCGGCTTGGGGTCAGCAGCGGGAATATCGCGAAGATCCTCGGCTTGAGCCTGGCCACCAATTGGTTCGGCTACATGGCGATTGCCGGCGCGGTGTTCAGCAGCGGGCTGGTGACATTGCCGCCGGGGTGGAAACTCAGCAGTGGCGCGCTGCAAGGCGTCGGCGTATTGCTGGTACTGGCGAGCCTGGGTTATCTGCTGGCTTGTCGCTTGTCGAAAAAACGCGCGTGGTCAGTGCGCGGGATTGAAATCAGCCTGCCGTCGCTGCGCATGGCGGTGTTGCAGCTGGCACTCGGCGCGCTGAACTGGTCGCTGATGGCGGCGGTGATCTTCACGCTGCTGCCCAAGCAACTGGATTACCCCGTGGTGCTCGGGGTGTTACTGATCAGCAGCATTGCCGGGGTGGTCACGCATATACCCGCAGGGCTTGGGGTGCTGGAGGCGGTGTTCATTGCCCTGATGCAGCACGAAGCGTCCCGCGGCAGTTTGCTCGCGGGGCTGATCGCTTACCGCGCGATCTACTTCATTCTGCCGCTGCTGGTGGCGCTGGTGATGTACCTCGCGGTGGAAGCCAAGGCCAAGGCGCTGCGGGTGAAGAAGACGCTTACGACTGGATGATGCTCAAGCGCTCGCCCACCACCATCTCGGTGATCCAGTCCACCAGGATCGAGGTGTAGGCCTGCTGGGACACCGGGTCACTCAGGGAGTGATCCGCACCGTCGATAATCCGGTGGGTCAGCGAGTGCGTCTGCTGGCAGGCGGCGCGGTAGCTCATGATGGTGGCGTGGGGCACATGGTCATCCGTTTCGGATTCAACAATCAGCACATCACCCGTGAACGCCGCGCAGGCATGCAGCGCGCGATTGGTTTCGGCGTGCACAAAGGTCCCGCGATAATCCATCAAGTCGGCCTTGTCGAGGTCGCGCTTGGGCTTGAGCCATTCCTGGTCGCGGTACAGCGCCGGCACCCGCAGCGCCAGCCAGCGTACGGGCCTCAACGAGGTGAGGATGGCAGCCAGGTAACCGCCGTAGCTGGTGCCCACCACCGCCACCGCCGAGGTGTCGATGGCCGGATGTGACAGCAGTCGGTCATAGGCTGCGAGCAGGTCCCGCAGGTTGTCTTCGCGGGTGACGCGGGACAGCGGAATGCCGTTGCCGGCGTGGCCACGCAGGTCGAATGTGAGGCATACACAACCCAGCCCGGCGATGCCTTTGGCTCGTTCCAAATCGCGCTCTTGGCTGCCGCCCCAGCCGTGGACAAACAACACCCCCGGCACTTTCGATTTGGGACTGAGGAAGGTCCCGCTCATCTGTTCGTCGTCGATATCAATGGCAATGGTTTCGCTTCTAGCCGTCATAGGATTTGACCGTCACGTACTTGAGAAGAAAGTCGCTGTTTTCTGCCGGGCCCCGGTACACCTCGATCGCATCAGCCGGCAGTGGCTGGTCGACGTAGGTCTCTACCGAGGAGACATAAATCGCCCGCAGCCCGGGGTTGTTGACGAAGCTTTGCAGCGCCGCGACTTCCGCGCTGCTGGCCCCTCCCATGCGCCAGGATTGCTCCAGCACGCCGCTGCGGCGCTGGCCATCGCTATCCAGGCCTTGAGCGATGTCGTAATTGCGCCGCGAGGCATAGAACCCGGGATAGGCCTCATCCGCCGCGTTATCGAAGGCCTGCGCCTGTTGGATAGCCAGACGTACATCATCGGGCAGCTCGAGCTGGAGCAGGTCTTCGTAGCCGCCCTGCACCACCAGCAGGTTAGAACCACCATAGACCTCTTCGCCCTGCCCGTCCCGGGTCAGGTATTGATCACCGCAGTAGCTGATGACGTGATCGCCGATAAAGCTCTGGCCGACACTGTGGGTGACCACGTCGCGCAGGTCCTGCTCCAGCACCACGCCTTCGCTGAACAATTGCGCTGCGTCTGGGCGCGCGAGGATGGCGTCGAATTCGTCGAGGCTGCGGATCACTTCCTGGCCGCGACCGGCACAGGCATGCACGGGCTTGAGGCGGATCGGACCGGTGTCGAGCAAGTGGGTCGCCGCTGGTCGCGCATCTTCCAGGGCGTGCACACTCAAGCCATCCAACACCACATTGCGGATGCGCTCGGAAAACGGCGGCGACCAGCCTTCCGGGGCCACCGCGTTTTTATTCAGCAAGCCGTGACTGATGGCCTTGGTGCAGATGAAATCGTGGTCGACGTAGCCGCCCCACAAATCCTCAGGGCCTTTGACACCCAACTGCCGCGCCTGGGCCGCGCCGACCAGCGTCTGCGTAGGTAACAGATAGAGATCGCGCCCACTGTGCAGCTCGGGGTTATAGCTGCCGCCGTATTTGAGCCCGAGGATGTGCGCCAGCCAGCGGGCCAGGGCGCGGTTGGTTTCGACTTCGTGTAATGGCGCATCCGGACGGATTGAGTGCGCCACCACGATTTTTTTGCGATTGGTCGGGGTCATGCGTCCCCCTTGGCTGTCCTGCCATGTGTGTCGGGGAACAGTTGCAGGGATCAAGCCAAGGCGGGGCTTGTTTAAACAGGCAGGGAATCAATCAGTTGCGGGAAAAGCGATAGCACTTGGCCTGTTTTATTCTGCACGAAGTGATCCCGGTGTCGCGGTTTTCTGCACGATTCAGGCTTGGGCCTTGGCCGGCATCACACCAAAACGGCTACGGTAGTCGCTCGGCGCCAGCCCGGTGATTTTCTTGAAGGTGGCACGGAAGGCGCCTGGGTCCTGGTAACCCACGGTCCAGGCGATGTGATCAATGGTGCCGTTGGTGAACTCGAGCATCTGCCGCGCCTTGCCGACCCGCAGGTGTTGGCAGTACTCGGTGGGTTTCAAGCCGGTGGCGGCGCGAAACCGTCGCAAGAACGTGCGCTCCTCAAGGCCCGCCTCCTGGGCCATGGCGGCCAATGAAACATCCACCGCACCGCTGGCCTGCAGCCAATGCTGCACCTTGAGAATCGCGCCGTCGCCATGGGCGAGGATCGGCGCAAAGTTACTCCCGCATTCACTGGCGCTGTCGCTGTGTTCGATCACCAGGAAACGCGCGGTGCTGGCAGCGATGCTCGGGCCGAGCAAGCGGTCTACCAGGCGCAGGCCCAGTTCGGACCAGGCCATAAGGCCGGCCGTGGTGATCAGGTCGCCGTCGTCGACGATGGGTTTGTCGGCTTCCAGGCGGATGGACGGGTAACGGGCGGCGAAGGATTTGGCCGACGTCCAGTGCGTGGTGGCGCTGCGCCCGTCCAACAGGCCGCTTTCCGCCATCAGGATCGAGCCCACGCACACCCCACCCAGAATGGTCCCGGTGCGGTGTTGCTGGCGCAGCCAATCCAACAGTTCGGCGGACGCCTGGCCTTCGGAAAAGCCGGCGATGGAAGGTGGAATCAGCAAGGCCGTCAGCGCCTGCCCTGCGCCGGGTTGGCTGTCGAACACACGGGTCGGCGCATGGCCTGTTTCGGCCTGCCAATGACTGATGCGCAGGGACGGCAGTTGCTCGGACTGATGCTCAGCCGCAATCCGGTTGGCGACCGCGAACAGGTCGGTCAAGCCATGCACGGCGGCCATTTGCGCACCGCTGTAGATCAGCACGCCGAGCTCGACGATTGCCATTGTCAGTTTTCCCTCTGTTATTGTCGGTGCGGCCAATCCCCTGGCGCCGCGCCAGCCAGGATACTGGACGCATCAACCCTCACAAGGAAACCCACATGGCCAAGCAAGCACTCATCCTAATCGATATCCAGAACGACTACTTCCCCCAGGGCAAGTGGCCGCTTGACGGAGTGGACGCCGCGGCAGACAAGGCACAGCAAGTGCTCCAGGCGTTTCGCCAGGCGGGCGATGCGGTGATTCATGTACGCCACGAATTCACCTCCGACGATGCACCTTTCTTCACCCCGGGTTCGGAAGGTGCGCATCTGCACCCCAAGGTGCTGAACCAGGCCGATGAGCCGGTGGTGCTCAAGCATTTCGTCAATGCGTTCCGCGAAACCAACCTGCGGGCACTGCTGGAACAACGCAGCATCACCGAGTTGGTGGTGGTGGGGAGCATGAGCCATATGTGCATCGACGGCGTGGTGCGCGCGGCGGCGGATATGGGCTACGCCGTGACGGTGATCCACGATGCCTGCGCGACGCGGGATCTGGAATTCAATGGCACCACCGTGCCGGCAGCCCAGGTGCATGCGGCGTTTATGTCGTCGTTGGGGTTTGCTTACGCGAGCGTGGTATCGGCGGAACAGTTCTTGTCCGCCGATTGATCTCCCCCGCTCTTACCGGGTAGCAATGATGAACAGGCGCGGGAATGGCAGCAACACCGTGCCATCGGCCAGCGCTGGATACGCCTTGGTGATCCGCGCCAGGTATTCGTCGAGGAAGGCGCTCTTTTCTGACTCGGTCAGAGGCGCCATGAACGGGCGCAATGCCGAGCCCTTGAACCACTCCACCACCGCAGCAGAACCTGCCAGCGGATGGTGGTAGGTGGTGCGCCAAATATCCACCGTGGAGCAGTGTTGGCTCAGCAACTCAAAGTAGTAGCTCGCGGTATGGCGTTCATTGTGTTTGACGCTGCCGATCTTTGCGGCCCACGGGCCGTCCGCTGCGACTTCCCGCGCCAGCTTGTGGGCCGGCTCGTCAAGATTGTCGGGCGTCTGCACCGCCAGGGTGCCGCCGGGGGTCAGTTGATTGACTAAATGCGGATACAGCGTGGCGTGATCAGGCAGCCATTGCAGCGATGCATTGGCGAGGATGACGTCGAATTTCTGCACAGGGTTCCAGGCGCCGATATCAGCCAATTCGAAGTTCAACGCGGGCAGGCGCTTGCGGGCATCGACCAGCATGTCATCGGAACTGTCCATGCCGGTGACCAATGCCTGCGGAAAGCGATCAGCCAGGACTTCAGTCGAATTGCCCGGGCCGCAACCCAGGTCGACAGCGGTACGCACGTCACCCTCAGGGATGGCTGCTACCAGATCCCGGACGGGACGGGTGCGCTGTTGTTCGAACATCGAGTATTGCTTGGCTGACCAGGTCATTGCGGCATTCCTTCTTCTGTGAGGAGTGACGACAGCCTAAATCTTGTGATCCATGAGAACAAATGCCACGATTGATCACCTCCCATACCTGAAAAGTATTCCTATGCTGGAACTCAGGCAACTTAGGGCCTTCGTCGCGATTGCCGAAGAAGGCTATATCACCCGCGCGGCAGAACGACTGGGCATGCAGCAACCGCCACTGACCCGCCTGTTGCAAAGTCTTGAAGCCGAGTTGGGTGTGGTGCTGATGGAGCGCCTGCCCCGGGGCGTGCGCCCGACCACTGCGGGCTTGGCCTTGCTTGAAGAGGCGCGGCATATCTTGGCCAGCGTCGATGGTGTGGCCGACATTGTGCGCCGCGCCGCCCGTGGTGAACGCGGGCGCTTGGCGATTGGCTTCACCAGCTCTGCCGCCTTGCATCCATTTGTGCCCAGCGTGTTGCGCCTGTTTCGGGAAACCTTTGTCGGTGTTTCTGTTGTTTTGGAAGAAGCTGGCACGGGTGAACTGCTGGACGCCTTACTCCATGAAAAACTCGACGCGGCCTTTATCCGTTCGCCGCTGAGCGGGACGCAGGTGTTACAGGATGAGCCGATTCTGGTGGAGCCGATGTTGCTGGCGCTGCCCACTGATCACCCGCTGGCTATCGATCCGTCAACGCCGCTGCCGTTGGCGGCATTGGCCACCGAGGCCTTTGTGCTGTACCGGCGCCGGGTGGGACTTGGGTTGTATGACGCGATTCTGGTGGCGTGTCGCGAAGCGGGTTTCAGCCCGCAGGTTGTGCAGGAAGCGCCGCGCATGACGGCGACGCTGAGCCTGGTGGCTGCGGGGCTTGGGGTTTCGATCGTGCCCGCGTCCATGCAGCGGTTGCGGGGTGACGGGATTGTTTATCGGGAGCTTTCGGAGTGTCGGAGCCTGGTAGCGCCGTTGCATTTGGCAACGCGGGTGGGTGATACGTCATCAGTGCTGGAGCGGTTTCGGGAACTGGTGGTGAGCGCCGCCTCTACTGATGTTTAGCCGGTTGCCAGCCACGAAATGAAAAACCCCCGAGGCAAAAGCCATCGGGGGTTTTCAGGTGTTACGCGACAGTTCGGGTCTCAAGCGACCTCAGAACGGGATATCGTCATCAAAGCTGTCGAAGTCGGCTGCCGGCTGAGGAGCGGCCTGCTGTGGCGCTGGACGCGACTCACGCTGTGGCTGCTGGGTCGGCTGCGGACGGGACTGCTGCTGTGGACGCGGTGCCGAGTTGGACATGCCGCCCTGGCCCTGTTGGTCGCCTTGTGGACGGCCACCCAGCAGTTGCATGGTGCCTTGCATGTCGACCACGATTTCGGTGGTGTAACGCTTGATGCCGTCTTTTTCCCACTCGCGGGTCTGCAGTTTGCCTTCGATGTAGACCTGCGAACCTTTGCGCAGGTATTCACCGGCGATCTCTGCAACCTTGCCGAACATCGACACACGGTGCCATTCGGTTTTCTCGACCTTCTGGCCGGTTTGCTTGTCGGTCCACTGCTCGCTGGTCGCCAGACTCAGGTTGGTCACGGCGTTACCGTTCGGCAAGTAGCGAACTTCGGGATCCTGGCCGCATGTACCGACCAATATGACTTTGTTAACCCCACGGGCCATAACGTTCTCCTAGGCTGGGCGCGCTGTCGGCACTGGGTTGACCAGTTGCTCGAGCGTCGCGCGATCCAATAATTCGGTGTCCAATTTGATGTAGATGGCGGCTTCTTCAGTAACAACCACAGCATCCGTAACCCCAACAACGGCCTTAAGGCGCTCGACCAGACCGGCTTCGCGGATCGCTTCGGGCGATAACGGCAAGCGCAGGCTCGTCACATAGGGAGGTTCGCGCATGGTAACAGCAAAGGCTAGCCAGAGGGCAGCCAGACCTGCGCATCCCAGGAACACAACCGACAAACCGCCATGCTGGAACATCCAGCCGCCCATGATCCCGCCCAGTGCAGAACCGAGGAACTGGCTGGTGGAATACACGCCCATCGCCGTGCCTTTGCCGCCGGCCGGTGAAACCTTACTGATCAACGAAGGCAATGAAGCCTCCAGCAGGTTGAACGCGGTGAAGAACACCACCGTGCCGATCACCAGCGCCCGCAGGCTGTCGCCGAACTGCCAGAAGAATAGCTCAGTGAGCATCAGTGTCGCGACGGCGCCCAACAGAACTCGTTTCATTTTGCGTTTCTTCTCGCCGTAGATGATGAACGGGATCATGGCGAAGAACGAAATCAGCAACGCGGTGAGATAGACCCACCAGTGCTGCTCCTTGGGCAACCCGGCTTTTTGCACCAGGGCCAGGGGCAAGGCGACGAAGCTGCACATCAGCATCGCGTGTAATACGAAGATACCCAAATCCAGGCGCAGCAGGTCCGGGTGCTTGAGGGTGGGCAACAGCGCTTGTTTCGCGACGCCCGACTCACGATGCTGCAGCGGCCCGGTGGAATGCGGCACCATAAAGGCAACGATCACGATGCCGAACAACGCCATGCCACCCGTGGCCAGGAACAGGCCGTGCAAGCCGAACGCGCGGGTCAGCAGCGGGCCAACCACCATTGCCACGGCGAACGAAAGACCAATGGTCATGCCGATCATGGCCATGGCCTTGGTGCGGTGTTGTTCGCGGGTCAGGTCGGAAAGCAGCGCCATGACGGCGGCGGAAATCGCGCCCGCGCCTTGCAGGACGCGTCCGGCGATCACGCCCCAGATCGAGTCGGCATTGGCCGCGAGCACACTGCCCAGGGCGAATACGATCAGGCCCAGGTAGATCACCGGCCGGCGGCCGATGCGGTCGGAAATGATCCCGAACGGAATCTGAAACAGCGCCTGGGTCAGGCCATAGGCGCCAATCGCCAGGCCGATCAGGGCCGGGGTCGCTCCTGCGAGATCCATTCCATAGGTCGCCAGCACCGGCAACACCATAAACATGCCAAGCATACGGAATGCGAACACCAGGGCCAGACCGCTCGCTGCGCGGGTCTCGCTGCCACTCATGCGTTCGCTGTGGGGATCGTGCATGGATAAACCTCGTGTGAACCGGCGGCGATTCTACCAGTCCCATCGATTGAGAGGGTATATGCGGCGCTTTGCCGCGCAGCTTTCATGTAAGGCTGCACCCGGCACTTTGACAGTGTATATTCATCCAGTCTTTAGCCGTATACTCCTGCATTATTTACGCCCGCCGTGCGAGGCCATCTTGGACAAGATCCTGATTCGTGGGGCTCGAACCCACAACCTGAAGAACATCGACCTGACCCTGCCACGGGACAAACTGATCGTCATCACCGGCTTGTCCGGGTCCGGCAAGTCGTCCCTGGCGTTTGACACGCTGTACGCCGAAGGCCAGCGCCGCTACGTGGAATCCCTGTCGGCCTATGCCCGCCAGTTCCTGTCGATGATGGAAAAGCCCGACGTCGACACCATTGAAGGCCTGTCGCCCGCGATTTCCATCGAACAGAAATCCACGTCCCATAACCCGCGCTCTACCGTGGGTACCATCACCGAGATCTACGACTACCTGCGCCTGCTGTATGCCCGCGTGGGTATTCCCCGTTGCCCGGACCACGACATTCCCCTGGAAGCCCAGACCGTCAGCCAGATGGTCGACCTGGTGCTGGCCCAGCCGGAAGGCGCCAAGCTGATGCTGCTGGCACCGGTGATTCGCGAGCGCAAGGGTGAACATCTTTCCGTCTTCGAAGAACTGCGTGCGCAAGGTTTTGTGCGTGCCCGGATCAACGGCAAGCTCTATGAGCTGGACGAAGCGCCGAAGCTGGATAAGCAGAAGAAGCATTCGATTGACGTAGTGGTCGACCGCTTCAAGGTGCGTGCCGATTTGCAGCAGCGCCTGGCGGAGTCTTTCGAAACCGCATTGAAGCTGGCGGACGGTATTGCCCTGGTAGCGCCCATGGACGACGAGCCAGGGGAAGAAATCATCTTCTCCGCGCGCTTCGCCTGCCCGATCTGTGGCCATGCCATCAGCGAGCTGGAGCCGAAGCTGTTCTCCTTCAACAACCCGGCGGGCGCCTGCCCGACCTGTGATGGCCTGGGGGTTAAGCAATTCTTCGACATCAAGCGCCTGGTCAATGGTGACCTCACGCTGGCGGAGGGCGCGATACGCGGCTGGGACAGGCGTAACGTCTATTACTTCCAGATGCTGGGTTCGCTGGCCTCGCACTATAAGTTCAGCCTCGAAGTGCCCTTCAACGAACTGACGGCCGAACACCAGAAATTCATCCTGCACGGCAGCGGTTCGCAGAACGTCGACTTCAAATATTTGAACGACCGTGGCGATATCGTCAAACGCTCCCACCCGTTCGAAGGCATCGTGCCGAACCTGGAACGACGCTACCGCGAGACCGAATCCGCCAGCGTGCGCGAAGAACTGGCCAAGTTCCTCAGCACCCAGCCGTGCCCGGACTGCCGTGGCACGCGCCTGCGCCGTGAAGCGCGGCATGTGTGGGTCGGTGAGAAAACCCTGCCGGCAGTGACCAACCTGCCGATTGGCGATGCCTGCGAATACTTCGGCACACTGAAACTGACAGGCCGCCGCGGGGAGATTGCCGACAAGATCCTTAAGGAAATTCGTGAGCGGTTGCAGTTCCTGGTTAACGTGGGGTTGGACTACCTGTCGCTGGACCGCAGTGCCGATACGCTTTCCGGTGGTGAGGCACAGCGGATTCGCTTGGCCAGCCAGATTGGCGCCGGCCTGGTGGGTGTGTTGTACATCCTCGATGAGCCATCCATTGGCTTGCATCAACGGGACAACGATCGCTTGCTGGGTACGCTCAAGCACCTTCGGGACATCGGTAATACGGTGATCGTGGTTGAGCACGATGAAGATGCCATTCGTCTTGCGGATTACGTGGTCGACATCGGGCCGGGCGCGGGCGTGCACGGTGGGCATATTGTCGCCGAGGGCACACCAGCAGAAGTGATGGCGCATCCTGACTCGCTGACCGGCAAATACTTGTCGGGCCGCGTGAAGATCGCCGTGCCGGCCAAACGTACGCCGCGCAACAAGAAGATGGCATTGCACCTCAAAGGCGCGCGTGGCAACAACTTGCGCAATGTCGATCTGGAAATCCCGCTGGGACTGCTGACCTGCGTGACCGGTGTATCCGGTTCGGGCAAGTCGACGCTGATCAACAATACGTTGTTTCCGTTGAGCGCCACCGCACTGAACGGCGCGACGACTCTTGAAGCCGCCGCTCACGACAGCATCAAGGGTCTGGAACACCTGGATAAGGTAGTCGATATCGACCAAAGCCCGATTGGCCGCACACCGCGTTCCAACCCGGCGACCTACACCGGGCTATTTACGCCGATTCGCGAGCTGTTCGCCGGTGTGCCGGAATCCCGCTCACGTGGCTACGGGCCTGGCCGGTTCTCGTTCAACGTCAAGGGCGGGCGCTGCGAGGCGTGCCAGGGCGATGGCTTGATCAAGGTTGAGATGCACTTCCTGCCGGACATCTACGTACCGTGCGACGTGTGCAAGAGCAAGCGCTACAACCGCGAAACCCTGGAGATCAAGTACAAGGGCAAGAGCATCCACGAAACCCTCGAGATGACGATCGAGGAAGCCCGGGTGTTCTTTGACGCGGTACCGGCCCTGGCGCGCAAGCTGCAGACGCTGATGGATGTAGGCCTGTCGTACATCAAGCTCGGGCAGTCGGCGACCACGCTGTCGGGTGGTGAAGCGCAGCGGGTCAAGCTGTCTCGCGAGCTGTCCAAGCGTGATACCGGCAAGACCTTGTATATCCTCGATGAGCCGACCACGGGTTTGCACTTCGCGGATATCCAGCAGTTGCTGGATGTACTGCATCGGTTGCGTGACCACGGCAACACCGTGGTGGTGATCGAGCACAACCTGGACGTGATCAAGACCGCCGACTGGCTGGTGGACCTGGGGCCGGAAGGCGGCTCCAAAGGTGGGCAGATCATTGCGGTCGGCACACCGGAGCAAGTGTCGGAGATGAAGCAGTCTCACACCGGCTTCTACCTCAAGCCGCTGTTGGCCCGCGACAAGGACTGATTGTTCAGCCCCACGAAAAAGCCCCTGTCACTTACACAGTGACAGGGGCTTTTTTGTAGCCGGAGGAATCAGAACTGCGATTGCAGGTAGTTCTCCAGGCCAATCAACTTGATCAGGCCCAACTGCTTTTCCAGCCAGTAGGTGTGATCTTCTTCAGTGTCGTTCAACTGCACCCGCAGGATTTCCCGCGTGACGTAGTCGTTGTGCTGCTCGCAGAGCTCGATGCCCTTGCAGAGCGCGGCACGTACCTTGTACTCAAGGCGCAAATCGCTGGCGAGCATCTCAGGTACCGTGGTGCCGGTGTCCAGGTCGTCGGGACGCATACGCGGCGTGCCTTCGAGCATCAGGATCCGGCGCATCAGCGCGTCGGCGTGCTGTGCCTCTTCTTCCATTTCGTGGTTGATGCGCTCGTAGAGCTCGGTAAAGCCCCAGTCTTCGTACATCCGCGAGTGAATGAAATATTGGTCACGAGCTGCCAGTTCGCCCGTCAGCAACGTGTTGAGGTAATCGATTACGTCGGGGTGACCTTGCATCGCCCTACATCTCCCTGCTTGAAAGTCTGTAGTTTGAACCATGATGACCCGGAGGTCACGGGACCAACGGCAGAAAAGTGAAGATTTCCGGTGAAAAGTAGCTTAAATAACGCAAAAACCGCCCAAATGAGGGCGGTTCTGCTTATCGTTTAGAGTTAGTTAAGCGATACACCCAGTGCAGATGCGATCCCTTCTCCATAAGCCGGATCTGCCTTGAAGAAGTACTGCAACTGGCGCTGGACCACGTCGCTGGAAACCCCTGCCATGGCGCCGGCGATGTTGTTGATCAGCAGGGCTTTCTGCTCATCATTCATCAGGCGGAACAGCGCACCGGCGTGGCTGTAGTAGTCGGTGTCCTCGCAGTGATCGTAACGATCCGCCGCACCGCTCAGGGCCAAGGCTGGCTCGGCATACTGAGGAGCCTGCTTCGGTGCATCGGCATAGCTGTTTGGCTCGTAGTTGGGAGCCGCACCGCCATTGGCGCCGAATGCCATCGAGCCGTCACGCTGGTAGCTGTTGACCGGGCTGCGTGGCGCGTTCACCGGCAACTGCTGATGGTTGGTGCCTACACGGTAGCGGTGCGCATCGGCGTAAGCGAACACACGGCCTTGCAGCATGCGGTCTGGCGACAAGCCAACACCCGGAACCATGTTGCTTGGACCGAAAGCCGCCTGCTCAACTTCAGCGAAGTAGTTCAGCGGGTTGCGGTTCAGCTCCAGTTCGCCCACTTCGATCAGCGGGAACTCTTTCTGCGACCAGGTCTTGGTCACGTCGAACGGGTTCTCGTAGTGCGCGTTTGCCTGGGCTTCCGTCATGATCTGGATGCACACGCGCCATTTCGGAAAGTCACCGCGCTCGATAGCCCCGAACAGATCGCGCTGGGCATAATCAGGGTCGGTACCCGCCAAGCGTGCAGCGTCAGCCGGCGCCAGGTTCTTGATGCCCTGCTTGGTCTTGTAGTGCCACTTCACCCAGTGACGCACGCCTTGGGCGTTGATCAGGCTGTAGGTGTGGCTGCCGAAGCCGTGCATGTGACGGTAGCCGTCCGGGATGCCGCGGTCCGAAAACAGGATGGTGACCTGATGCAGCGCCTCAGGAGAGTGCGACCAAAAGTCCCACATCATCTGCGCACTTTTCAGGTTGCTTTGCGGCAGGCGCTTTTGGGTGTGGATAAAGTCTGGGAATTTCAGTGGATCACGGATGAAGAACACCGGGGTGTTGTTGCCAACGATGTCCCAGTTGCCTTCTTCGGTATAGAACTTCAAGGCGAAACCACGTGGGTCGCGCTCAGTGTCAGCCGAACCGCGCTCGCCACCGACCGTGGAGAAGCGCAGGAAGGTCGGAGTTTGCTTACCCACGGACTCGAACAGCTTGGCGCTGGTGTACTGAGTGATGTCCTGGGTGACGGTGAAGGTACCGTAGGCACCCGAGCCTTTGGCGTGTACGCGACGCTCAGGGATGTTTTCACGGTTGAAGTGGGCGAGCTTCTCGATCAGGTGAAAATCGTCGAGCAGCAATGGCCCGCGTGGGCCGGCCGAACGGGAATTCTGGTTATCGGCAACGGGGGCGCCGCTGGCGGTAGTAAGGGTTTTATTCTGGCTCATGCTCAATCTTCCTCAGGTCAGTCTTGGAACTGCCGGCTAATCGGCTTGGGGGGAGTATCGACCAGGAAGATGACACCATCAAATTCATTAAATCATGAGCATCAATAGAAATTAACTAACGAGCTATCCGTACGGATAGCAAAAAACAGTTTCATAAGCCAAATACGTATTCGCTCGAGGTAATTCCAGTTTTCTACCGCGCACAAAAAACCGGGCACTAGGCCCGGTTCTTCGTTACAGGCTGACGTCTTACTCAGCGGATACAGCTTCACCGCCAACTGGACGATCGATCAGCTCAACGTACGCCATAGGCGCGTTGTCACCAGCGCGGAAACCGCACTTGAGGATGCGCAGGTAGCCACCCTCACGGGTAGCGTAACGCTTGCCCAGGTCGTTGAAGAGCTTACCAACGATAGCTTTCGAACGAGTACGGTCGAAAGCCAGACGGCGGTTAGCCAGGCTGTCTGTCTTGGCCAAAGTAATCAGCGGCTCAGCAACGCGACGCAGTTCTTTAGCTTTCGGCAGTGTAGTTTTGATCAGCTCGTGCTCGAACAGCGACACCGCCATGTTCTGGAACATAGCCTTACGGTGCGAGCTGGTACGGCTCAGGTGACGACCACTTTTACGATGACGCATGGTTCATTCCTTACCAAACTCACGTTCGGTGATTACGACGATCAGGCAGTCGCCTTGTCGTCCTTCTTAAGACTTGCAGGCGGCCAGTTGTCGAGGCGCATGCCGAGGGACAGACCGCGGGAGGCCAGAACGTCCTTGATTTCAGTCAAGGATTTCTTGCCCAGGTTCGGAGTCTTCAACAGTTCTACTTCGGTGCGCTGAATCAGATCGCCGATGTAGTAAATGTTTTCCGCCTTAAGGCAGTTAGCCGAACGTACAGTCAGTTCCAGATCGTCAACCGGGCGAAGCAGGATCGGATCGATCTCGTCTTCCTGCTCGATTACCACTGGTTCGCTGTCACCTTTGAGGTCGACGAACGCAGCCAACTGCTGTTGCAGAATGGTTGCAGCGCGGCGGATAGCCTCTTCAGGATCCAGAGTACCGTTGGTTTCCAGATCAATAACCAGCTTGTCCAGGTTAGTACGCTGTTCGACACGGGCGTTTTCCACCACGTATGCGATACGGCGAACCGGGCTGAACGAAGAGTCGAGCTGCAAGCGACCAATGCTGCGGCTTTCGTCTTCATCGCTCTGACGCGAGTCGGCCGGTTCATAACCACGACCACGAGCTACGGTGAGCTTCATGTTCAGGGCGCCGTTAGACGCCAGGTTAGCGATTACGTGATCGGGATTAACGATCTCGACATCATGATCCAGCTGAATATCGGCAGCGGTAACCACCCCCGAACCCTTCTTCGACAAGGTCAGCGTAACTTCGTCACGGCCGTGCAGCTTGATAGCCAGACCTTTAAGGTTCAACAGGATTTCAATTACGTCTTCCTGTACACCTTCGATGGCGCTGTACTCGTGGAGCACACCGTCAATCTCGGCCTCGACTACTGCACAGCCGGGCATTGAGGACAACAGGATGCGGCGCAGCGCGTTGCCCAGGGTGTGGCCAAAACCACGCTCGAGAGGCTCGAGAGTGATCTTGGCGCGGGTTGGACTGACAACCTGCACATCAATGTGACGGGGTGTCAGGAACTCATTTACCGAAATCTGCATGGATGCACCTATTTTCTAGCCCTTACTTGGAGTAGAGCTCGACAATCAGGCTTTCGTTGATGTCGGCGGACAGATCACTGCGAGCAGGAACGTTCTTGAAAACGCCCGACTTCTTCTCAGTGTCTACTTCTACCCATTCTACGCGGCCACGTTGGGCACACAGATCGAGAGCTTGGACAATGCGAAGTTGATTTTTTGCTTTCTCGCGAATCGCGACCACGTCACCAGCACGAACCTGGTACGACGGGACGTTAACGGTTTGGCCGTTTACGCTGACGGATTTGTGCGATACCAGCTGACGGGATTCGGCACGAGTCGAACCAAAGCCCATACGGTATACAACGTTGTCCAGACGGCATTCGAGCAGTTGCAGCAGGTTTTCACCGGTTGCACCTTTCTTGCCAGCAGCTTCTTTGTAGTAGCCGCTGAACTGACGCTCGAGAACGCCGTAGATACGACGGACCTTCTGCTTTTCACGCAGTTGGGTGCCGTAATCGGACTGGCGACCGCGGCGTTGGCCGTGGATACCAGGTGCTGCTTCAATGTTGCACTTCGATTCGATCGCGCGCACGCCGCTCTTCAGAAAGAGATCGGTGCCTTCACGACGAGCGAGTTTGCATTTTGGACCAATGTAACGAGCCATTCTTTACAATCTCCTGGATTACACGCGGCGCTTCTTCGGCGGACGGCACCCGTTGTGCGGGATTGGCGTCACGTCGGTGATGCTGGCGATCTTATAGCCACAGCCGTTCAATGCACGGACAGCAGACTCACGACCTGGACCTGGACCTTTGACGTTAACGTCGAGGTTTTTCAGGCCATATTCCAGCGCAGCTTGACCAGCACGTTCAGCAGCTACTTGAGCAGCAAACGGGGTGGACTTGCGGGAACCGCGGAAACCCGAACCACCGGAGGTAGCCCAAGAAAGCGCGTTACCTTGACGGTCGGTGATGGTCACGATTGTGTTGTTAAAAGATGCATGGATGTGGGCGATGCCATCAACCACTGTCTTTTTAACTTTTTTACGAGGACGAGCAGCAGGTTTTGCCATGATTAATTTCCTGTCGATTCGCGTGGGCGATTACTTGCGGATCGGCTTACGCGGACCTTTACGGGTACGCGCGTTAGTCTTGGTACGCTGACCGCGTACTGGAAGACCACGACGATGACGCAGACCACGGTAGCAACCGAGGTCCATCAAACGCTTGATTTTCATGTTGATTTCGCGACGCAGGTCACCTTCAGTGGTGAACTTCGCCACTTCGCCACGCAACAGCTCAATCTGCTCGTCGCTCAGATCTTTGATCTTTGCGGCTGGGTTTACCCCAGTGTCTGCGCAAATTTTCTGCGCAGTAGTGCGACCAACACCATAGATGTAGGTCAGCGAGATAACAGTGTGCTTGTTATCTGGAATGTTAACGCCTGCAATACGGGCCATTCAGTGGGACTCCAATTGACAGCTACCTACGCCCCGGAAGCCAAGAAATAGGGCGCGAGATAATATCGCTGTAATAACAAATAATCAACCCGGCAGCGCACTAGCTGCCGGGCTTCAAGCGGATCACACTCAGCCTTGGCGCTGTTTGTGACGCGGTTCCGCGCTGCAAATTACTCGAACAACACCTTCGCGGCGAATAATCTTGCAGTTACGGCACAGCTTTTTCACCGATGCACGAACTTTCATCACCAACTCCTCGAACCTTATGGGTACTCAGCGCAACATGCCGCTGCCGTAACCCTTCAGGTTGGCTTTCTTCATCAGGGATTCGTACTGGTGCGAAACGAGGTGCGATTGTACTTGGGACATGAAGTCCATCACAACCACGACGACGATCAGCAACGAGGTCCCGCCAAGGTAGAACGGAACGTTTGCTGCAACCACCAGGAACTGGGGCAACAAGCACACGGCCGTCATATATAGAGCACCGAACATGGTCAAGCGAGTCAGAACGCCATCAATGTAGCGCGCAGACTGCTCACCTGGACGAATGCCCGGAATAAAGGCACCGGACTTCTTCAGGTTTTCCGCTACGTCTTTCGGATTGAACATCAACGCCGTATAGAAGAAGCAGAAGAAAATAATCCCTGCACTAAACAGCAGAATATTCAACGGCTGACCAGGAGCGATCGACTGCGAGATGTCCTGCAACCAGCCCATACCTTCAGACTGACCGAACCAGGCACCCAACGAAGCCGGAAACAGCAAAATGCTGCTCGCGAAAATGGCAGGAATAACCCCGGCCATGTTCACTTTCAGCGGCAAGTGGCTGGTCTGCGCGGCAAAGACCTTACGGCCCTGCTGACGCTTGGCGTAGTGAACAGCAATACGACGCTGGCCACGCTCAATGAACACCACAAAACCGATAATCGCTACTGCCAACAAACCGATGGCAACCAAGGCGAAGATATTGATATCACCCTGACGCGCAGACTCGAAAGACTGCCCAATCGCTCTCGGAAGACCGGCAACGATACCTGCGAAAATCAACATCGAGATACCGTTACCAACACCACGCTCAGTAATCTGCTCACCCAGCCACATCATGAACATCGCACCAGCCACAAAAGTGGATACCGCGACGAAATGGAAGCCAAAGTCACCAGTGAACGCAACACCCTGCCCCGCCAGACCAACGGACATGCCGATAGCCTGGACCAGGGCGAGGATGACAGTGCCGTAGCGGGTGTACTGGCTTATCTTGCGACGACCAGCTTCACCTTCCTTCTTCAACTGCTCCAGCTGCGGGCTAACGGCGGTCATCAGTTGCATGATGATCGATGCCGAGATGTACGGCATGATCCCCAGTGCAAAGATGCTCATCCGTTCCAGCGCGCCGCCGGAAAACATGTTGAACAAGCTAAGAATGGTCCCCTCATTCTGTCGAAACAGGTCTGCGAGTCGGTCCGGGTTGATACCTGGAACCGGGATGTGTGCGCCTATTCGGTAGACGATAATCGCCAGGAACAGAAAACGCAGACGAGCCCAAAGTTCAGACATACCGCCTTTGCCGAGCGCTGAGAGAGCACCTTGCTTAGCCATTTATTCCTCGAACTTGCCGCCAGCTGCTTCGATAGCCGAACGCGCACCTTTGGTGGCGCCGATTCCCTTGCCGATAGTGACAGCGCGAGTCACTTCACCGGACAGCATGATTTTCACACGCTGTACGTTGACGTTGATCACGTTGGCATCTTTCAGGGTCTGCACGGTAACGATGTCGCCTTCCACTTTGGCCAGCTCGGACAGACGCACTTCTGCGCGGTCCATGGCTTTCAGGGAAACGAAACCGAACTTCGGCAGGCGACGATGCAGCGGCTGTTGACCGCCTTCAAAGCCTGGAGCGATGGTGCCACCGGAGCGGGAGGACTGACCTTTGTGGCCACGGCCACCGGTCTTGCCCAAACCACTACCGATACCACGGCCCGGACGATGCTTTTCGCGACGGGAACCCGGCGCTGGACTCAGATCATTGAGTTTCATCGAATTAACCCTCGACACGCAGCATGTAGTAAGCCTTGTTGATCATCCCGCGATTCTCGGGAGTATCAAGTACTTCTACAGTGTGACCGATGCGACGCAGACCCAAACCCTTAACGCACAATTTGTGGTTAGGGATGCGGCCGGTCATGCTTTTGATCAGCGTTACTTTAACGGTAGCCATGATCAGAAGATCTCCTTGACGCTTTTGCCACGCTTGGCGGCAATGGATTCAGGAGACTGCATAGCCTTCAAACCTTTAAAAGTGGCGTGAACCACGTTTACCGGGTTAGTCGAGCCGTAGCACTTGGCCAGAACGTTCTGAACGCCAGCAACTTCGAGGACAGCACGCATAGCGCCGCCAGCGATGATACCGGTACCTTCAGAAGCAGGCTGCATGTACACCTTCGAAGCGCCGTGAGCGGACTTCATTGCGTACTGCAGAGTGGTGCCGTTCAGATCAACTTGGATCATGTTGCGACGAGCAGCTTCCATTGCCTTCTGGATCGCAGCAGGCACTTCACGTGACTTGCCACGGCCGAAGCCAACGCGCCCTTTACCATCACCTACCACGGTCAACGCGGTGAAAGTGAAGATACGGCCGCCTTTAACGGTTTTGGCTACGCGGTTAACTTGAACCAGCTTCTCAATGTAGCCTTCGTCGCGCTTTTGGTCGTTATTTGACATAACTTAGAACTCCAGCCCAGCTTCACGAGCAGCATCAGCCAGCGCTTTCACGCGGCCGTGGTACTTGAAGCCAGAGCGGTCGAAAGCCACTTGCGAGACGCCAGCGGCCTTAGCACGCGTAGCGACCAGCTGGCCAACCTTAGTGGCCGCGTCGATGTTGCCAGTGGCACCATCACGCAGTTCTTTATCCAAAGTCGAGGCGCTTGCCAGGACTTTGTTGCCGTCGGCCGAGATGACCTGGGCGTAGATGTGCTGCGACGAGCGGAACACGCAGAGACGCACGACTTCGAGTTCGTGCATTTTCAGGCGTGCTTTGCGAGCGCGACGCAGTCGAGTAACTTTTTTGTCGGTCATTTGCTATGCCCTACTTCTTCTTGGCTTCTTTACGACGGACGACTTCGTCCGCGTAGCGCACACCTTTGCCTTTGTACGGCTCTGGTGGACGGAAGTCGCGGATCTCAGCGGCCACCTGACCTACCAGCTGCTTATCAATACCCTTGATCAGGATATCGGTTTGGCTTGGGGTCTCAGCGGTGATGCCTTCCGGCAGTTCGTAATCCACTGGGTGCGAGAAGCCAAGGGCCAGGTTCAGAACCGTGCCTTTTGCTTGCGCTTTGTAACCAACACCGACCAGCTGGAGCTTACGCTCGAAGCCTTGGCTTACGCCTTGGACCATGTTGTTTACCAACGCACGAGTGGTACCGGCCATTGCGCGAGTTTGTTGATCGCCATTGCGAGCAGCGAAACGCAGCTCACCAGCTTCTTCAACGATCTCAACGGACGAATGGATGTTCAGTTCCAGAGTGCCCTTGGCACCCTTCACCGAAAGCTGTTGGCCTGCGAATTTTACTTCGACACCGGCTGGCAGCTTAACGGGGTTCTTAGCGACGCGTGACATGCTTATCCCCCCTTAGAACACAGTGCAAAGAACTTCGCCGCCGACACCGGCAGCGCGCGCAGCACGATCCGTCATCACACCTTTGTTGGTGGAGACGATAGACACACCGAGACCGCCACGAACTTTTGGCAGATCATCGACGGACTTGTACTGACGCAGGCCTGGACGGCTAACGCGCTTCACTTCTTCGATGACCGGACGGCCTTCGAAGTACTTCAGCTCGATGGACAGCAGTGGTTTGATTTCGCTGCTGATCTGATAACCCGCAATGTAGCCTTCGTCTTTCAGGACTTTGGCAACAGCTACCTTCAACGTGGAAGATGGCATGCTTACGACGGACTTTTCAGCCATCTGGGCATTACGGATACGAGTTAGCATGTCCGCTAACGGGTCCTGCATACTCATGGCTAGACGCTCCTAATACAAAAAAATTAGCCTTGCGGCCATTACGTGTCGCCGAGAATCTCCGAGCACAAAACACACGGGCTCAGGCGAGCCGCGTATTTTAGACACACTCCGGAAATGAAACAAGCCCCAAAAGGGGCTTGTTCCAGATTCTAGGCCACCGGCGGTCAGTATCTTGCGATCCTGGCCACCTGGACTTCGAAAGTACTTACCAGCTGGCTTTAACCAGACCTGGCACGTCACCACGCATTGCCGCTTCACGCAGTTTGTTACGGCCGAGGCCGAACTTGCGGTAAACGCCGTGTGGACGACCGGTCAGGCGGCAGCGGTTACGCATGCGCGAAGCGCTTGCGTCACGTGGCTGCTTCTGCAGAGCAACTGTAGCTTCCCAACGTGCTTCTGGACTTGCGTTCAGATCAACGATGATTGCTTTCAGTGCTGCACGCTTCTTGGCGTACTTGGCAACCGTGAGCTGACGCTTCAGCTCGCGGTTTTTCATGCTCATCTTGGCCATGGTCCTACTCCAATCAGTTGCGGAACGGGAATTTGAACGCACGCAGCAGAGCGCGGCCTTCATCATCGTTCTTGGCAGTGGTGGTCAGGGTGATGTCCAGACCGCGGAGAGCATCGATCTTGTCGTAGTCGATTTCCGGGAAGATGATCTGCTCTTTAACGCCCATGCTGTAGTTACCACGACCATCGAAGGACTTGGCATTCAGGCCGCGGAAGTCGCGGACCCGAGGCAGGGAGATCGACAGCAGACGATCCAGGAATTCGTACATACGCTCACGGCGCAGAGTCACTTTGACGCCGATCGGCCAACCTTCACGGACTTTAAAGCCAGCGATGGATTTGCGAGCGTAGGTCACAACGACTTTTTGGCCGGTGATCTTTTCCAGGTCAGCAACAGCGTGCTCGATGACTTTTTTGTCGCCGATCGCTTCGCCCAGACCCATGTTCAGGGTGATTTTTGTAACGCGCGGAACTTCCATCACGTTCGAAAGCTTAAGTTCTTCCTTAAGTTTCGGTGCGATTTCCTTCCGGTAAATCTCTTTTAGTCGTGCCATGGTCTTCTACCTAGCAGTGTTCAAGCATCAACCGCTTTTTGGGTCGACTTGAAGACACGAATTTTCTTACCGTCTTCTACTTTGAAACCAACGCGGTCAGCCTTGTTGGTTTCGCCGTTGAAGATGGCGACGTTAGAAGCGTGCAGTGGCGCTTCTTTCTCGACGATACCGCCTTGTACGCCCGACATCGGGTTAGGCTTGGTATGACGCTTGACCAGGTTCAGACCACCAACGACCAGACGGTCATCAGCAAGAACCTTCAGCACCTTACCGCGCTTACCTTTGTCTTTGCCGGCGATCACGATGATCTCGTCGTCACGACGAATCTTTTGCATGTCGGATCTCCTTACAGCACTTCTGGGGCGAGCGAGACGATCTTCATGAACTTCTCAGTACGAAGTTCACGGGTCACTGGCCCAAAGATACGGGTGCCGATCGGCTCTTGCTTGTTGTTCAGAAGAACAGCAGCGTTGCCATCAAAGCGGATAATGGAGCCATCTGCACGACGTACGCCGTGACGAGTGCGGACTACAACAGCAGTCATCACTTGGCCTTTTTTCACTTTACCGCGAGGAATTGCTTCCTTCACGGTAACTTTGATGATGTCACCGATACCAGCGTAACGACGATGGGAGCCACCCAGCACCTTGATGCACATAACGCGGCGTGCGCCGCTGTTATCGGCCACATCGAGCATGGATTGAGTCTGAATCATATAATTTCTCCGACCCCTAGTCCTTAGACTTCCACAGCGCGTTCGAGAACATCAACCAGGGCCCAAGACTTGGTCTTGGCCAGCGGACGAGTTTCACGAATAGTGACTTTGTCGCCGATGTGGCACTGGTTGGTTTCGTCGTGCGCGTGCAGCTTAGTCGAACGCTTAACGTATTTACCGTAGATCGGGTGCTTAACGCGACGCTCGATCAAAACGGTGATGGTTTTGTCCATCTTGTCGCTGACAACACGGCCAGTCAGCGTACGGACAGTCTTTTCGGCTTCAGCCATGATCACTTACCTGCCTGCTGGTTGAGCACAGTCTTCACGCGAGCAATGTCACGCTTAACTTGCGAGAGCAGATGAGACTGCCCCAACTGGCCAGTTGCTTTCTGCATACGCAGATTGAACTGGTCGCGCAGCAGGCCGAGCAGTTGCTCGTTCAGCTGCTGTGCGGATTTTTCACGAAGTTCATTCGCTTTCATCACATCACCGTCCGTTTAACAAAGGAGGTGGCGAGCGGCAGCTTTGCAGCAGCCAGGGCGAAAGCCTCACGCGCCAGCTCTTCAGTAACACCCTCGATTTCATACAGGACTTTGCCTGGCTGAATCTGGGCAACCCAATATTCCACGTTACCCTTACCTTTACCCATACGAACTTCGAGGGGCTTTTTGGAGATAGGCTTGTCCGGGAATACACGGATCCAGATCTTGCCGCCACGTTTAACGTGACGGGTCAGAGCACGACGCGCTGACTCGATCTGACGAGCGGTGAGACGACCACGAGCTACAGACTTCAGCGCATATTCGCCGAAGCTGACTTTGCTACCGCGCTGAGCCAGACCACGGTTGTGGCCTGTCATCTGCTTGCGGAACTTCGTACGCTTTGGTTGCAACATTTGGCGTACCCCTTACTTAGCAGCTTTTTTACGAGGCGCTGGTGCTTGTGGTTTCAGTTCTTCTTGGCGACCACCAATTACTTCGCCTTTGAAGATCCAAACCTTTACACCGATCACACCGTAAGTGGTGTGAGCTTCGTAGTTGGCATAGTCGATGTCGGCACGCAGGGTGTGCAGTGGCACACGACCTTCGCGATACCATTCAGTACGTGCGATTTCAGCACCGCCGAGACGACCGCTCACTTGGATTTTGATGCCTTTGGCACCAATGCGCATGGCGTTCTGTACTGCGCGCTTCATAGCGCGACGGAACATTACGCGACGCTCCAGCTGCTGAGCTACGCTCTGCGCAACCAGCATACCGTCGAGCTCCGGCTTGCGGATCTCTTCGATATTGATGTGCACAGGCACACCCATTTGCTTGGTCAGGTCCTGACGCAGTTTCTCAACATCTTCACCTTTCTTCCCGATAACGATACCTGGACGAGCGGTGTGGATGGTGATACGTGCAGTTTGAGCAGGACGATGGATATCGATACGGCTCACGGACGCGCTTTTTAGTTTGTCTTGGAGATACTCACGCACCTTCAGATCAGCGAACAAGTAGTCCGCATAAGTCCGACCGTCTGCGTACCAGACGGAGGTGTGCTCCTTGACGATTCCCAGGCGAATGCCAATGGGATGTACTTTCTGACCCATCTCTTCGACTCCGTTACTTGTCAGCAACCTTGACAGTGATATGGCAAGACCGCTTGACGATGCGATCAGCTCGGCCTTTGGCACGAGGCATGATGCGCTTCAGCGAACGCCCTTCGTTGACGAAAACGGTGCTGACCTTCAGGTCATCAACGTCTGCGCCTTCGTTGTGCTCGGCGTTGGCTACGGCCGACTCCAGCACTTTCTTGATGATCTCGGCGGCTTTCTTACTGCTGAAAGCCAACAGGTTGAGCGCTTCGCCCACCTTCTTCCCGCGGATCTGGTCGGCGACCAAGCGGGCTTTCTGGGCGGAGATTCGAGCGCCCGACAACTTAGCGGCTACTTCCATCGTTCCTTACCCCTTAACGCTTGGCTTTCTTGTCTGCCACGTGCCCACGATATGTGCGGGTACCGGCAAACTCGCCTAGTTTGTGGCCGACCATGTCTTCGTTCACGAGAACTGGAACATGTTGACGACCGTTATGCACTGCAATGGTCAGACCGACCATTTGTGGCAGGATCATCGAACGACGCGACCAGGTTTTCACCGGTTTGCGATCATTCTTTTCCGCCGCCACTTCGATCTTCTTCAGTAGGTGAAGATCAATAAAAGGACCTTTTTTCAGAGAACGTGGCACTGTCGTATCCCTCTATTTACTTGCGACGACGGACGATCATTTTGTCGGTACGCTTATTACCACGAGTCTTCGCGCCCTTAGTCGGGAAGCCCCATGGCGATACCGGATGACGACCACCAGAGGTACGACCTTCACCACCACCGTGTGGGTGGTCAACCGGGTTCATGGCAACACCACGAACGGTTGGGCGAACGCCACGCCAGCGTTTGGCACCAGCTTTACCCAGCGAACGCAGGCTGTGCTCGGAGTTCGAGACTTCGCCCAGGGTCGCACGGCATTCAGCCAGTACTTTACGCATTTCACCAGAGCGCAGACGCAGGGTCACGTAGACACCTTCACGAGCGATCAGCTGAGCCGAAGCACCAGCGGAACGAGCGATTTGCGCGCCTTTACCCGGCTTCAATTCGATGCCGTGTACGGTGCTACCAACTGGAATGTTGCGCAGTTGCAGAGCGTTGCCCGGCTTGATCGGTGCCAAAGCACCTGCGATCAGCTGGTCACCAGCACTCACGCCTTTAGGGGCGATGATGTAGCGACGCTCGCCATCTGCGTACAGCAGCAGAGCGATGTGAGCAGTACGGTTTGGATCGTATTCGATACGCTCGACAGTGGCAGCGATGCCATCTTTGTCGTTGCGACGGAAGTCGACCAGACGATAATGCTGTTTATGGCCACCACCGATGTGACGAGTGGTAATACGACCATTGTTGTTACGACCACCAGTCTTCGATTTCTTCTCGAGCAGCGGTGCGTGAGGAGCGCCTTTATGCAGCTCCTGGTTGACCACCTTGACCACAAAACGGCGGCCAGGGGAAGTCGGTTTGCATTTAACGATTGCCATGATGCACCCCTTCCTTACTCAGCACTGCTGCTGAAATCGAGATCTTGGCCTGGCTGAAGGGAGATAACTGCCTTCTTCCAGTCATTACGCTTGCCCAGACCGCGAGCAGTGCGCTTGCTCTTACCCAGAACATTCAGGGTAGTAACACGCTCTACTTTCACGCTGAACAGGCTTTCGACGGCCTTCTTGATTTCCAGCTTGGTTGCGTCAGTTGCAACCTTGAAAACGAACTGGCCTTTCTTGTCAGCCAGAACCGTAGCCTTTTCGGAAACGTGCGGGCCAAGCAGAACTTTAAATACGCGTTCCTGGTTCATCCCAGCAGCTCCTCGAATTTCTTCACGGCCGACACGGTGATCAACACCTTGTCGTATGCGATCAGACTAACTGGATCGGAACCTTGCACGTCACGTACATCAACGTGTGGCAGGTTGCGAGCAGCCAGGTACAGGTTCTGATCAACAGCTTCAGACACGATCAGGACGTCAGTCAGGCCCATGCCGTTCAGCTTGTTCAGCAGATCTTTGGTTTTCGGCGCTTCAACAGCGAAGTCCTGAACCACGACCAGACGATCAGTACGCACGAGTTCAGCAAGGATGGAGCGCAGTGCTGCGCGATACATCTTCTTGTTGAGCTTCTGGGTGTGATCCTGTGGACGTGCTGCGAAAGTGGTACCGCCGCCACGCCAGATTGGGCTACGGATAGTACCGGCACGAGCACGGCCAGTACCTTTCTGACGCCAAGGGCGCTTACCGCCACCACGAACGTCGGAACGGGTCTTTTGCTGCTTGCTACCTTGACGGCCGCCGGCCATGTAGGCCACGACTGCTTGGTGAACCAGCGTCTCGTTGAATTCGCCGCCAAATGTCAGTTCGGAAACTTCGATCGCTTGAGCGTCATTTACATTTAATTGCATGTCAGCTTCCCCTTAACCGCGAGCCTTGGCCGCTGGACGTACAACCAGGTTGCCGCCAGTAGCGCCAGGAACAGCACCCTTGACCAACAACAGATTGCGTTCAGCGTCGACGCGCACTACTTCGAGGGACTGCACGGTCACGCGCTCAGCGCCCATATGACCGGACATTTTTTTGCCCTTGAATACACGACCAGGAGTCTGGCACTGGCCAATAGAGCCCGGGACGCGGTGGGAAACGGAGTTACCGTGAGTGTTGTCTTGGCCACGGAAATTCCAACGCTTGATCGTACCCTGGAAGCCTTTACCTTTGGACTGACCGGTTACATCAACCAGTTGACCAGCGGCGAAGATTTCAGCGTTGATCAGATCGCCAGCCTGGTAGTCGCCGTCTTCAAGACGGAACTCCATGACAGTACGACCAGCTGCAACGTTTGCTTTAGCGAAGTGACCTGCTTGAGCAGCAGTCACACGCGAAGCACGACGCTCGCCGACAGTGACTTGCACTGCACGATAGCCATCGGTTTCTTCAGTTTTAAACTGGGTGACGCGATTCGGTTCGATCTCAATGACCGTGACCGGAATGGAGACACCTTCTTCGGTGAAAATACGGGTCATACCGCATTTACGACCGACTACACCAATAGTCATGTTGTAAACCTCATGAGTGTACGGGGCTTTCACCCGCTATGGCCGCCCATTTCAGAGCGTTACACGACTAAGACCCAAGTCTTAGCCGAGGCTGATCTGTACTTCCACACCGGCCGCCAGATCAAGCTTCATAAGTGCATCAACGGTTTTATCCGTTGGCAGGACGATGTCCAGCACGCGCTTATGAGTACGGATCTCGTACTGGTCACGCGCGTCTTTGTTGACGTGCGGGGAGACCAGAACGGTGAACCGCTCTTTACGGGTAGGCAGTGGAATTGGACCACGCACTTGAGCACCAGTACGTTTCGCGGTTTCCACGATTTCCTGGGTGGATTGGTCGATCAGTTTGTGGTCAAAAGCCTTCAACCTGATACGAATTTGCTGATTTGCCATTGGATTTCAGACTCCGGCTGCTATTCCCAGCGAGCGCAACACGCCCGTTAAAAGGAGGCGCAATTCTATAGACGCCCCATATGGGTGTCAACTCAATAAAAAAGCCCCCGCTGAGCGGGGGCTTTTTCAAGTCATCACTTATTAAGCGATGATTTTGGCTACGACGCCAGCGCCGACGGTACGACCGCCTTCACGGATAGCGAAACGCAGACCATCTTCCATTGCGATGGTTTTGATCAGGGTGACAACCATTTTGATGTTGTCGCCTGGCATTACCATTTCAACGCCTTCCGGCAGTTCGCAGTTACCGGTCACGTCAGTGGTCCGGAAGTAGAACTGTGGACGGTAGCCTTTGAAGAACGGAGTGTGACGACCGCCTTCTTCTTTGCTCAACACGTACACTTCAGCTTCGAAGGTAGTGTGCGGCTTAACCGAACCTGGCTTGACCAGAACCTGGCCACGCTCAACGTCGTCACGCTTGGTACCACGCAGCAGAACGCCGCAGTTCTCGCCTGCACGACCTTCGTCGAGCAGTTTACGGAACATTTCAACACCGGTGCAGGTGGTGACGGTAGTGTCACGCAGACCAACGATTTCCAGTGGATCTTGAACCTTAACGATACCGCGCTCGATACGGCCAGTTACAACAGTACCACGACCAGAGATCGAGAATACGTCTTCGATTGGCATCAGGAACGGCTTGTCGATAACACGAACTGGATCTGGGATGTAGCTGTCCAGAGTCTCAACCAGTTTACGAACGGCAGTGGTGCCCATTTCGTTGTCGTCAAGACCGTCCAGAGCCATACGAGCAGAACCGATGATGATCGGAGTGTCGTCGCCTGGGAAGTCGTAAGTGCTCAGCAGATCGCGCACTTCCATCTCAACCAGTTCCAGCAGCTCAGCGTCGTCTACCAGGTCAGCCTTGTTCAGGAAAACCACGATGTACGGAACGCCTACCTGACGGGACAGCAGGATGTGTTCACGGGTTTGTGGCATCGGACCATCAGCGGCCGAGCAAACCAGGATCGCGCCGTCCATCTGGGCAGCACCGGTGATCATGTTCTTCACATAGTCGGCGTGACCTGGGCAGTCAACGTGAGCGTAGTGACGGATCAGCGAGTTGTATTCAACGTGCGCGGTGTTGATGGTGATACCACGAGCTTTTTCTTCTGGTGCGCTGTCGATCTTGTCGAAGTCAACACGAGCCGAACCGAAAACTTCGGAGCAGACGCGAGTCAGAGCAGCGGTCAGAGTGGTTTTACCGTGGTCAACGTGGCCGATAGTGCCAACGTTTACGTGCGGTAGGGAACGATCAAATTTTTCTTTAGCCACGACAATTAACTCCTTGCCTAAAGGACTGAATCAGCCTTGTTTTTTGGATACAGTTTCAGCGATGTGCGCCGGAGCTGTGTTGTATTTTTTGAATTCCATAGAGTAGCTTGCGCGACCCTGAGACATGGAACGAACGTCGGTCGCATAACCGAACATCTCGCCCAACGGAACCTCGGCACGAATCACTTTGCCGGAAACCGTATCTTCCATACCCAAGATCATGCCGCGACGACGGTTAAGGTCGCCCATCACGTCACCCATGTAGTCTTCAGGCGTAACGACTTCTACTGCCATGATTGGCTCAAGCAACTCACCACCGCCCTTCTGGGCCAGTTGCTTGGTAGCCATGGAAGCAGCCACCTTAAACGCCATCTCGTTGGAGTCGACGTCGTGGTAAGAACCGTCAAAAACGGTCGCCTTCAGGCCGATGAGCGGATAGCCGGCAACAACACCGTTCTTCATCTGCTCTTCGATACCCTTCTGGATAGCCGGGATGTATTCCTTAGGAACAACACCGCCCACTACTTCGTTCACGAATTGCAGACCTTCCTGACCTTCATCAGCAGGAGCAAAACGGATCCAGCAATGGCCGAACTGGCCACGACCGCCGGATTGACGAACGAATTTGCCTTCGATTTCGCAGTTCTTCGTGATGCGCTCACGATAGGAAACCTGAGGCTTACCGATGTTGGCTTCGACGTTGAACTCACGGCGCATCCGGTCAACCAGGATGTCCAGGTGAAGCTCGCCCATGCCGGAGATGATCGTTTGACCAGTCTCTTCATCAGTCTTGACGCGGAAAGATGGATCTTCCTGAGCAAGCTTGCCCAGAGCGATACCCATTTTTTCCTGGTCATCCTTGGTCTTAGGCTCAACGGCAACCGAAATAACCGGCTCCGGGAAGTCCATGCGAACCAGGATGATTGGCTTGTCAGCGTTGCACAAGGTCTCACCAGTGGTGACGTCCTTCATGCCGATCAAGGCCGCGATGTCACCAGCGCGTACTTCCTTGATCTCTTCACGGGCGTTTGCGTGCATTTGCACCATACGACCCACGCGCTCTTTCTTGCCTTTAACCGAGTTGATCACGCCGTCGCCGGAGTTCAACACGCCCGAGTAAACACGGACGAAGGTCAAGGTACCCACGAATGGGTCAGTGGCAATTTTAAATGCCAGAGCGGAGAACGGTTCTGCGTCGTCTGCATGACGCTCCAGCTCGATAGTCTCGTCATCAGGGTCAGTACCCTTGATGGCAGGAATATCCACTGGTGCCGGCAGGTAGTCGATCACAGCATCGAGAACCAGGGGAACGCCCTTGTTCTTGAACGAGGAACCGCAAACAGCCAAGACGATCTCACCAGCGATAGTACGCTGACGCAGAGCGGCCTTGATTTCCGCGTTGGTGAGTTCTTCACCTTCGAGGTACTTGTTCATCAGCTCTTCGCTGGCTTCGGCCGCAGCCTCAACCATGTTGTTGCGCCACTCGTCAGCCAATTCCTGCAGTTCAGCAGGGATAGCTTCACGACGAGGAACCATACCCTTGTCAGCATCGTTCCAGTAAACAGCTTCCATGGTCAGCAGATCGATCTGCCCCTGGAAGTTGTCTTCGGAACCGATAGCCAACTGGATTGGCACCGGGGTGTGACCCAGACGCTGCTTGATCTGACCGATCACGCGCAGGAAGTTTGCACCAGCACGGTCCATCTTGTTTACGTAAACAAGACGTGGAACGCCGTACTTGTTGGCCTGACGCCATACGGTTTCCGACTGAGGCTCAACACCCGAGGTACCGCAGAACACAACGACAGCGCCGTCGAGTACGCGCAGGGAACGTTCAACTTCAATGGTGAAGTCTACGTGGCCCGGGGTATCGATTACGTTGAAGCGGTGTTCGTCTTTGTACTGCTTCTCGGAACCTTTCCAGAAGGCGGTAATAGCAGCAGAAGTAATGGTAATACCACGCTCCTGCTCCTGAACCATCCAGTCTGTGGTCGCGGCGCCATCATGCACCTCGCCCATCTTGTGACTTTTGCCGGTGTAAAAAAGGACGCGCTCGGTGGTGGTGGTTTTACCAGCATCCACGTGAGCGACGATACCGATGTTACGGTAGCGACTAATCGGAGTAGTACGAGCCATAAAGCCCTCGCAAAATTAGTGAAGCTAGAATTAGAAGCGGTAGTGCGAGAAAGCTTTGTTGGCTTCAGCCATACGGTGCACGTCTTCACGCTTCTTAACAGCAGCACCTTTACCTTCAGCAGCGTCCAACAGTTCGCCAGCCAAACGCAGGGCCATAGACTTCTCGCCGCGCTTACGGGCGAAGTCTACCAACCAGCGCATTGCCAAAGCGTTACGACGGGACGGACGAACTTCAACCGGAACCTGGTAAGTAGCACCGCCTACACGGCGCGACTTCACTTCGACCAGCGGAGCGATGGCGTCGAGAGCTTTCTCGAAGATTTCCAGGGGGTCGCTGTTCTTGCGTTCTTTAACCTTTTCCAGCGCGCCATAAACGATACGTTCGGCAACGGCTTTCTTGCCGCTTTCCATCACGTGGTTCATGAACTTGGCCAGAATTTGGCTTCCGTATTTTGGATCGTCAAGCACTTCGCGCTTGGCTGCTACGCGTCTTCTTGGCATGGATAAGCCCTCAAACGGTCTTCAGGTTCGCTCGGAATCGGTGCCCTTTCGGGACGCCTCCGACCTTACTCTTATCGACTCAGAAAATAAGATGATTCAGTTTTACAAAAAGCCGCTACTACTTAGGCTTCTTGGTACCGTACTTCGAACGACCCTGGTTACGACCTTTAACGCCGGAAGTATCCAAGGAGCCGCGTACGGTGTGGTAACGAACACCTGGCAAGTCTTTTACACGACCGCCGCGGATCAGTACCACGCTGTGCTCTTGCAGGTTATGGCCTTCACCGCCGATGTACGAGGAAACCTCGAAACCGTTGGTCAGGCGCACACGGCATACTTTACGCAGTGCCGAGTTAGGTTTTTTCGGCGTAGTGGTATACACGCGAGTGCATACGCCACGACGTTGCGGGCAGTTCTGCAGCGCAGGCACGTCGGATTTCTCGACGATACGCTTACGCGGCTGACGTACCAGCTGGTTGATAGTTGCCATCTACTAGCTCCACTGTTGTCTTGCGACGCTATTGTCTTGCAAGAAAAGCAAAATGGCAGGAACGAATTCCCGCCAAATTTAGGGGTACAAGAGTCTAAAGAGGATCTTGTCCCCAGTCAAGGCAAGGCCCCGACCTCCCCCTCCATCGAACCGGGACAAATCTGTCTCGATCCGACGAACGGGGCTGCCAGGGCCCGGTCTTATTTACCGCAGAACTCAGTTACCGCTTGAGTTCAGCGCTTCGGTCAGTGCAGCTTCCACTTCACTGGCGCTTACGCGCAGCGGCTTGTCGAGTTCACGGCGGCGCTTACGCTCGCTGTGGTAGGCCAAGCCGGTACCGGCCGGGATCAGACGACCCACAACCACGTTTTCTTTCAGGCCGCGCAGGTAATCGCGCTTGCCGGTTACCGCTGCTTCGGTCAGTACGCGAGTGGTCTCCTGGAAGGAGGCCGCCGAGATGAACGACTCAGTGGACAACGACGCCTTGGTGATACCCAGCAACACACGAGTGAACTTGGAAACGAATTTCTCGTCGTTCGCCAGGCGCTCGTTCTCTACCAGTACGTGAGTCAGTTCCATCTGGTCGCCCTTGATGAAACTCGAATCGCCGGATTCAGCGATTTCAACTTTACGCAGCATCTGACGCAGGATGGTCTCGATGTGCTTATCGTTGATCTTCACGCCTTGCAGACGGTAAACGTCCTGGATCTCGTTAACGATGTACTTGGCCAGCGCACTCACACCCAGCAGACGCAGGATGTCGTGTGGATCGCTCGGACCGTCGGAGATAACTTCGCCGCGGTTTACCTGTTCGCCTTCGAAGACGTTCAGGTGACGCCACTTCGGAATCAGCTCTTCGTACGGATCGCTACCGTCGTTCGGGGTAATGACCAGACGGCGCTTGCCTTTGGTCTCTTTACCGAACGCGATGGTGCCGCTGACTTCAGCCAGAATCGACGCTTCTTTCGGACGACGAGCTTCGAACAAGTCGGCAACACGCGGCAGACCACCGGTGATGTCACGGGTCTTCGAAGTTTCTTGCGGGATACGAGCGATAACATCACCGATCGCGATCTTCGCACCATCCGCAACACCGACCAGGGCGTTGGCTGGCAGGAAGTACTGAGCGATAACGTCAGTGCCTGGCAGCAACAGATCCTTGCCGTTGTCATCAACCATCTTCACAGCAGGACGGATATCTTTGCCCGCAGCTGGACGGTCTTTGGCGTCGAGTACTTCAATGTTGGTCATACCGGTCAATTCGTCAGTCTGACGCTTGATCGTGATGCCTTCTTCCATGCCCACGTAGGTCACGGTACCTTTCATTTCGGTAACGATTGGGTGAGTGTGCGGATCCCACTTGGCCACGATTGCGCCAGCGTCGACCTTGTCACCTTCTTTAACCGAAATCACAGCACCGTACGGCAGCTTGTAACGCTCACGCTCACGACCGTAGTCATCAGCGATTGCCAGCTCACCGGAACGGGACACAGCTACCAGGTGGCCATCCACTCGCTCAACGTGCTTCAGGTTGTGCAGACGGACGGTACCGCCATTCTTCACCTGAACGCTGTCGGCTGCGGAGGTCCGGCTTGCCGCACCACCGATGTGGAACGTACGCATGGTCAGCTGGGTACCCGGCTCACCGATGGACTGGGCAGCGATAACGCCGACCGCCTCACCGATGTTCACCTGGTGACCACGAGCCAAGTCACGGCCGTAGCACTTGGCGCAAATGCCATAGCGGGTTTCGCAGCTGATCGGCGAGCGAACAATCACTTCGTCGATGCTGTTGAGTTCGATGAACTCGACCCACTTCTCATCTACCAGGGTGCCGGCAGGAACGATGATTTCCTCGGTACCTGGCTTGAATACGTCACGGGCGATTACTCGACCCAGTACGCGCTCACCCAACGGCTCTACAACGTCGCCGCCTTCGATGTGCGGAGTCATCAGCAGACCGTGCTCGGTACCGCAGTCAACTTCAGTCACAACCAAGTCTTGTGCAACGTCTACCAGACGACGAGTCAGGTAACCGGAGTTAGCGGTTTTCAACGCGGTATCCGCCAGACCTTTACGAGCACCGTGAGTCGAGATGAAGTACTGAAGTACGCTCAAACCTTCACGGAAGTTCGCAGTAATCGGCGTTTCGATGATGGAACCGTCCGGCTTGGCCATCAGGCCACGCATACCGGCGAGCTGACGGATCTGCGCAGCAGAACCCCGTGCGCCCGAGTCGGCCATCATGTACATCGAGTTGAACGACTCTTGATCGACTTCTACGCCATGGCGGTCGATAACGCGCTCTTTCGAGAGGTTCGACATCATCGCCTTCGACACTTCGTCGTTGGCCTTGGACCAAAGGTCGATCACTTTGTTGTACTTCTCGCCCTGGGTTACCAGGCCGGAGGCGTACTGGCTTTCGATCTCTTTCACTTCATCGGTAGCAGCACCGATGATGGCGGCTTTCTCGTCCGGGATAACGAAGTCGTTAACACCGATGGAAACGCCGGAAATGGTCGAATAAGCAAAACCGGTGTACATCAACTGGTCAGCGAAGATAACGGTCTCTTTCAAACCAACCACGCGGTAGCACTGGTTGATCAGCTTGGAGATCGCCTTTTTCTTCATTGGCTGGTTGACCACGTCGTACGACAGGCCAGGTGGAACAACCTGGAACAACAGCGCACGGCCGACAGTGGTGTCGACGATACGGGTGTTCTTGACGCTGCCACCGTCACGATCGTTGATGGTTTCGTGGATGCGGACTTTAACCTTGGCGTGCAGTGCGGCTTCGCCGGCACGGAACACACGGTCAACTTCCTGCAGATCCGCGAACACACGACCTTCGCCCTTGGCGTTGATCGCTTCACGAGTCATGTAGTACAGACCCAATACAACGTCCTGCGACGGAACGATGATTGGCTCACCGTTGGCTGGCGACAGAATGTTGTTGGTCGACATCATCAACGCACGCGCTTCCAGCTGGGCTTCCAGCGTCAGCGGTACGTGCACGGCCATTTGGTCGCCGTCGAAGTCGGCGTTGTACGCAGCACAGACCAGAGGGTGCAGCTGGATAGCCTTACCTTCGATCAGTACCGGTTCAAACGCCTGGATACCCAGACGGTGAAGGGTCGGTGCACGGTTGAGGAGAACCGGGTGTTCACGGATCACTTCAGCGAGAACGTCCCAAACCTCTGGCAGTTCGCGCTCGACCATTTTCTTGGCGGCCTTGATGGTGGTCGCGAGACCACGCATTTCCAGCTTGCCGAAAATGAACGGCTTGAACAGCTCGAGAGCCATCTTCTTCGGCAGACCGCACTGGTGCAGACGCAGGGTCGGGCCTACGGTAATTACCGAACGACCGGAGTAGTCAACACGCTTACCGAGCAAGTTCTGACGGAAACGACCTTGCTTACCCTTGATCATGTCAGCCAGGGATTTCAGAGGACGCTTGTTGGAACCGGTGATAGCGCGGCCACGACGACCGTTGTCGAGCAGGGCATCGACAGCTTCTTGCAACATACGCTTTTCGTTGCGCACGATGATGTCCGGAGCGGACAGGTCGAGCAGACGCTTCAAGCGGTTGTTACGGTTGATCACGCGACGGTACAGGTCGTTGAGGTCGGAAGTCGCGAAGCGACCGCCATCCAACGGTACCAGCGGACGCAGGTCTGGCGGCAGAACCGGCAGAACGGTCAGCACCATCCACTCTGGCAAGTTGCCGGAACCCTGGAAGGCTTCCATCAACTTCAGACGCTTGGACAGCTTCTTGATCTTGGTTTCGGAGTTGGTTTGCGGAATTTCTTCACGCAGACGGCCAATCTCGTGTTCCAGGTCGATAGCGTGCAGCAGTTCACGGACAGCTTCGGCACCCATGCGGGCATCGAAATCGTCGCCGAACTCTTCCAGCGCTTCGAAGTACTGCTCGTCGTTGAGCAGCTGACCTTTTTCAAGGGTGGTCATGCCTGGATCGATAACGACATAGCTCTCGAAGTAGAGAACGCGTTCGATATCACGCAGGGTCATGTCCATCAGCAAGCCGATACGGGACGGCAGCGATTTCAGGAACCAGATGTGGGCAACCGGCGAAGCCAGTTCGATGTGCGCCATGCGCTCACGACGAACCTTGGCCAGTGCGACTTCAACGCCGCACTTCTCGCAGATCACACCACGGTGCTTCAAGCGCTTGTACTTACCGCACAGGCACTCGTAATCCTTTACCGGGCCAAAGATCTTGGCGCAGAACAGGCCGTCACGTTCTGGTTTGAACGTACGGTAGTTGATGGTTTCCGGCTTTTTAACTTCACCGAACGACCACGAACGGATCATCTCAGGCGATGCCAATCCAATACGGATGGCGTCGAACTCTTCGACTTGACCCTGGTTTTTCAGCAAATTCAGTAGGTCTTTCAAGGCCTTTCCTCCTGGCGGAGCAGAGAGCGGGCTAAACAGCCCCGCTCTCGATTCGCGTCACGTGTTATTCGGTTTCCAGATCGATATCGATGCCGAGGGAACGAATTTCTTTGATCAACACGTTGAAGGACTCGGGCATGCCCGGCTCCATACGGTGATCGCCGTCCACGATGTTTTTGTACATCTTGGTCCGACCGTTCACATCGTCCGACTTCACTGTGAGCATTTCTTGCAGAGTGTAAGCAGCACCGTATGCTTCCAGTGCCCAGACCTCCATCTCCCCGAAACGCTGACCACCGAACTGAGCCTTACCACCCAGCGGCTGCTGGGTAACCAGGCTGTACGAACCGGTAGAACGAGCGTGCATCTTGTCGTCTACCAAGTGGTTCAGCTTCAGCATGTACATGTAGCCAACAGTAACCGGGCGCTCAAACTTGTTGCCGGTACGGCCGTCGAACAGCTGCATCTGGCCGCTTTCTGGCAGGTCTGCCAGTTTCAGCATGGCCTTGATTTCGCTTTCCTTGGCACCGTCGAACACCGGGGTAGCCATTGGAACGCCACCGCGCAGGTTCTTCGCCAGATCCAGGATTTCCTGGTCGGAGAAGGTATCCAGCTCTTCGTTGCGACCGCCGATCTCGTTGTAGATCTCGTGCAGGAACTTGCGCAGGTCAGCAACCTTGCGCTGCTCTTCGATCATACGGTTGATCTTCTCGCCCAAACCTTTGGCCGCGAGGCCCAGGTGGGTTTCAAGGATCTGACCAACGTTCATACGCGAAGGTACGCCCAACGGGTTGAGGACGACGTCGACCGGGGTGCCATTGGCATCGTGCGGCATGTCTTCAACCGGCATGATCACAGAGACCACACCTTTGTTACCGTGACGACCGGCCATCTTGTCGCCCGGCTGGATGCGGCGACGGATTGCCAGGTAAACCTTGACGATTTTCAGCACGCCTGGAGCCAGGTCATCGCCCTGCTGCAGTTTGCGCTTCTTGTCTTCGAACTTGTCGTCCAGCAGACGGCGACGATCAACGATGTAGGCCTGGGCCTTCTCGAGCTGCTCGTTCAGAGCATCTTCAGCCATGCGCAGTTTGAACCACTGGCCGTGCTCAAGACCGTCGAGTACTTCGTCGGTGATGTCCTGACCTTTCTTCAGACCTGCGCCGCCTTCAGCCTTGTGGCCTACCAGGGCGGAACGCAGACGTTCGAAAGTCGCGCCCTCAACGATACGGAACTCTTCGTTCAGGTCCTTACGGATCTCGTCGAGTTGAGTCTTCTCGATGGACAGTGCACGAGCATCACGCTCAACGCCGTCACGGGTGAAGACCTGTACGTCGATGACAGTGCCCTTGGTACCGGTAGGTACACGCAGGGAAGTGTCTTTAACGTCGCTGGCTTTTTCACCGAAGATGGCACGCAACAGCTTCTCTTCCGGAGTCAGTTGGGTCTCGCCTTTCGGAGTGACCTTACCTACCAGGATGTCGCCTGCGCCAACTTCAGCACCTACGTAAACGATACCGGCTTCGTCCAGCTTGTTCAGTGCAGCTTCACCCACGTTCGGGATGTCTGCAGTGATTTCCTCTGGCCCAAGCTTGGTGTCACGAGCCACACAGGTCAGTTCCTGAATGTGGATCGTGGTGAAGCGATCTTCCTGAACCACACGCTCGGACAGGCAGATGGAGTCTTCGAAGTTGTAACCGTTCCAGGCCATGAACGCGATGCGCATGTTCTGGCCCAGTGCCAGCTCACCCATATCGGTGGACGGACCGTCTGCCATGATGTCGCTGCGCTGAACCCGATCACCCTTGCTCACCAGCGGACGCTGGTTGATGCAGGTGTTCTGGTTGGAGCGGGTGTATTTGGTCAGGTTGTAGATGTCGACACCGGCTTCGCCAGTTTCAACTTCGTCATCGGCAACACGAACCACGATACGGCTGGCATCAACGGAGTCGATCACGCCACCACGACGAGCCACGACGCAAACGCCGGAGTCACGGGCTACGTTACGCTCCATGCCGGTACCTACCAGCGGCTTGTCAGCGCGCAGGGTCGGTACAGCTTGACGCTGCATGTTGGAACCCATCAACGCACGGTTGGCGTCATCGTGCTCCAGGAACGGGATCAGCGACGCTGCAACCGAAACTACCTGCTTCGGCGATACGTCCATCAAGGTGACGTCTTCCGGCGCCTTGACGGTGAACTCGTTCAAGTGACGAACAGCTACCAGCTCGTCGATCAGCATTTTCTTGTCGTTCATCGTGGCCGAAGCCTGAGCGATCACGTGATCAGCTTCTTCGATGGCGGACAGGAACACGATCTCGTCGGTGACCAGTGCGTCTTTCACCACACGGTACGGGCTCTCGAGGAAGCCATACTGGTTGGTGCGCGCATAAGCAGCCAGGGAGTTGATCAGGCCGATGTTCGGACCTTCCGGCGTTTCAATCGGGCATACGCGACCGTAGTGAGTCGGGTGTACGTCACGAACTTCAAAGCCTGCACGTTCACGGGTCAGACCGCCCGGGCCCAGTGCGGAAACACGGCGCTTGTGGGTGATCTCGGAGAGCGGGTTGTTCTGGTCCATGAACTGAGAGAGCTGGCTGGAACCGAAGAACTCTTTCACCGCCGCAGCCACTGGCTTGGCGTTGATCAAGTCTTGCGGCATCAGGCCTTCGCTTTCTGCCATCGACAGGCGCTCTTTGACCGCACGCTCAACACGTACCAGGCCAACGCGGAACTGGTTCTCGGCCATTTCGCCTACGCAGCGAACACGACGGTTACCCAGGTGATCGATGTCATCGACGATGCCTTTACCGTTACGGATGTCGACCAGGGTCTTCAGTACCGCGACGATGTCTTCCTTGCACAGCACGCCCGAACCTTCGATCTCGGTACGACCGATACGACGGTTGAACTTCATCCGGCCGACCGCAGACAGGTCATAGCGCTCAGGGCTGAAGAACAGGTTGTTGAACAGGGTCTCGGCAGCGTCTTTGGTGGGTGGCTCGCCAGGACGCATCATGCGATAGATCTCGACCAGCGCTTCCAATTGGTTGCTGGTGGAGTCGATCTTCAGGGTGTCGGAGACGAACGGACCGCAGTCGATGTCGTTGGTGTACAGGGTCTCGATGCGAACAACCTGGGACTTGGCGATTTTCGCCAGGATCTCGGTGTTCAGCTCGGTGTTGCATTCAGCCAGGATTTCGCCGGTGGCCGGGTGCACGATGACCTTGGCGGTGGTGCGACCCAGAACATAGTCCAGAGGCACTTCCAGCGTCTTGATACCGGCTTTTTCGATCTGGTTGATGTGGCGCGCGGTGATACGGCGGCCGGCTTCAACGATGACCTTGCCTTTTTCGTCCTGGATGTCCAGAACGGCAATCTCACCACGCAGGCGCTGAGGCACCAGTTCCAGGCTGAGGGTTTCGCCACTCAGGTGGAATACGTTAGTGGTATAGAAGGCATCCAGCACTTGCTCAGTGGTATAGCCGAGCGCACGCAGCAGTACCGAGGCCGGCAGCTTGCGACGACGGTCGATACGCACGAACACGCAGTCTTTCGGGTCGAACTCGAAGTCCAACCACGAACCGCGGTACGGAATGATCCGCGCGGAGTACAGGAGCTTGCCGGAGCTGTGCGTCTTGCCGCGGTCGTGGTCGAAGAACACGCCCGGGGAACGGTGCAGCTGGGAAACGATAACGCGCTCGGTACCGTTGATAACGAAGGTACCGTTCTCAGTCATCAGGGGGATTTCACCCATGTAGACTTCTTGCTCTTTGATGTCCTTGATCGCTTTGTTCGACGACTCTTTGTCGAAGATGATCAGACGGACTTTTACCCGCAAAGGTACGGCGTACGTAACACCGCGCAACACGCATTCTTTGACATCAAATGCCGGTTCGCCCAGGCGATAACCGACGTACTCCAGCGCAGCATTGCCGGAGTAGCTGATGATCGGGAAAACGGATTTGAAGGCCGCATGCAGGCCCACGTCGCGGAACTGATCTTTGGTCGCTCCCGCCTGCAAGAATTCACGATACGAATCCAGCTGGATAGCCAGAAGGTACGGGACATCCATGACGTCCGGCAACTTGCTAAAGTCCTTGCGGATACGTTTTTTCTCAGTATATGAGTAAGCCATCAGCGTTCCCCAGCTTGGTCACCTGCTTGTTTGGCCCCTCCCGACGGGAGCAGCCAGAAAATCTTGCAAACCCCATGGTTTGCACCACCGCATCGGGTGGTTACAGCGCGTTAGAGGCGACGACCGAGTCGATTGCCAATAACGGAAAAAGGCCGGTGGCAAGAGCCACCAGCCATCAGCCTTCAGCTTAACGCTTGGGCTGGAGACGCAAGGTCGATGCTTACTTCAGCTCGACTTTAGCGCCTGCTTCTTCCAGCACTGCTTTAGCTTTGTCAGCTGCGTCTTTCGACACTGCTTCCAGAACCTGGGCAGGGGCACCGTCAACTACTGCCTTGGCTTCTTTCAGGCCCAGACCGGTCAGTTCACGTACTGCCTTGATCACGTTTACTTTCTTCTCGCCAGCTTCCAGCAGCATGACGTTGAATTCGGTTTGCTCTTCAGCAGCAACAGCAGCAACAGCTGGGCCAGCCGAAGCAGCGGCAGCGGAAACACCGAATTTTTCTTCGAAAGCTTTGATCAGCTCAACAACCTGCAGAACCGACATTTCAGCTACGGCGTTGAGGATATCGTCTTGGGAGATAGACATTGCTGTAATTCCTGAATTGGGGGACGGCCTACGCGGCCATCGAAATAAACAAAAATACGCGAGAGGAGATGCTCAGCCTTAGGCTGCGGCAGCTTCTTTTTGCTCGCGAACTGCGGCCAGAGTACGAGCCAACTTGCTGGTAGCGCCTTGAATCACGCTCATCAGCTGAGAAATAGCTTCGTTACGGGTCGGCAGTGTTGCCAGTACGTCGATTTGGTTAGCTGCGAGGAACTTGCCCTCGAACGCAGCTGCCTTGATCTCGAACTTATCCTGACTCTTGGCGAATTCTTTGAACAAACGGGCAGCAGCGCCTGGATGTTCTTTGGAGAACGCGATCAGAGTCGGGCCGGTGAACACGTCGTTGAGGACACTGTATTCAGTGTCAGCAACAGCGCGCTTGAGCAGGGTGTTACGTACAACACGTACGTATACGCCAGCTTCACGAGCCTCTTTACGGAGTCCGGTCATAGCGCCTACTGTCACACCACGGGCATCAGCCACGACAGCGGACAGAGCAGCTTTGGCAGCCTCGTTGACTTCAGCGACGATGGCCTTCTTGTCTTCGAGATTAATTGCCACGGGTTTAACTCCTGCTTGTTACCGTTTCATCTGGCCAGGGCCGGATGTCGTTTTGGTGTCTGATTCGGTAAGGAACCGGGAGCACCATCTGCGTAGGCTTGTGGTTTAAGACTTGCGTCGCCTACGGTCTTGGATAGCCCCCGCCAGGCAGGGACCCCAATCTTTCAATTGGCGCAATTACTTGCGCCAATTTGTGTCTTATACGTCCAGCGAGCCTTGGTCGATGACCAGACCTGGGCCCATAGTGGTGCTCAGGGTAACGCGCTTGACGTAGATACCTTTCGAGGAAGCTGGCTTGATACGCTTCAGATCAGCGATCAGGGCTTCAACGTTTTCCTTCAGCTTGACGGCATCAAAGCCGACTTTGCCAACGGAGGTGTGAATGATGCCGTTTTTGTCGGTGCGATAACGAACCTGACCAGCCTTGGCGTTTTTAACCGCGGTAGCTACGTCTGGAGTTACGGTGCCGACTTTAGGGTTAGGCATCAGACCACGTGGACCGAGGATCTGACCCAACTGACCTACAACGCGCATTGCATCCGGGGAAGCAATTACGACGTCATAGTTCAGGTCGCCGCCTTTCATTTCGGCAGCCAGGTCGTCCATGCCAACGCGATCAGCGCCGGCGGCCAGAGCAGCTTCAGCTGCTGGGCCTTGGGTGAAGACAGCTACACGTACAGTCTTGCCAGTACCGTGTGGCAGCACAGTAGCGCTACGAACGACCTGGTCGGATTTACGTGGGTCAACGCCCAGGTTTACAGCAACGTCAACAGACTCGCTGAACTTGACAGTCGACAGCTCGGTCAGCAGAGCAGCAGCATCTACAAAGTTGTAGGACTTGCCCGCTTCGATTTTGCCGGCGATAGCCTTTTGGCGCTTGGTCAGCTTAGCCATTACACACCCTCCACGTTAAGGCCCATGCTACGAGCAGAACCGGCGATGGTACGCACGGCTGCATCCATATCAGCTGCAGTCAGATCCGCGTTTTTGGTTTTCGCGATTTCTTCCAGCTGAGCACGGGTCACGGTGCCAACCTTAACGGTGTTAGGACGAGCGGAACCGCTAGTCAGACCAGCAGCTTTCTTCAACAGAACCGAAGCCGGGGTCGACTTGGTTTCGAAGGTGAAGCTACGGTCGCTGTATACAGTGATGATCACTGGAGTCGGCAGACCTGGCTCAATACCCTGAGTACGGGCGTTGAAGGCCTTGCAGAATTCCATGATGTTCACGCCGTGCTGACCCAGAGCTGGACCAACAGGTGGGCTTGGGTTGGCCTGAGCGGCCTTCACTTGCAGCTTGATGTAAGCGGTAATCTTCTTGGCCATGAGGCACTCCAATTACGGGTTCGAACGCCTCGAAAGGCTCCCCGGTTACTTGCGCGTTTATCCCAGTGACGACAAAACCCCACAGCCTAAGGCTGCGGGGTTGGGATGCTTGCTCAGCTAGACTTTTTCGACCTGGCTGAACTCTAGCTCTACCGGAGTAGAGCGACCGAAAATGAGCACTGCCACTTGGATCCGGCTCTTTTCGTAGTTAACTTCTTCGACAGTGCCGTTAAAATCTGCAAACGGACCATCTGTAACACGAACAACCTCACCCGGCTCGAACAAAGTCTTCGGCTTGGGCTTGTCGCTACCGTCAGCAACGCGGCGCAGAATTGCTTCTGCCTCTTTGTCAGTGATCGGAGCAGGTTTATCAGCGGTACCGCCGATGAAACCCATGACGCGAGGAGTGTCCTTGACCAAGTGCCAAGTACCCTCATTCATGTCCATTTGAACCAGCACGTAGCCAGGGAAGAACTTGCGCTCGCTTTTGCGTTTCTGGCCATTACGCATTTCAACCACTTCTTCAGTGGGAACCAGAATTTCGCCGAAGCCATCTTCCATGCCTGCCAGCTTTACGCGCTCTAGCAAAGAGCGCATGACATGCTTCTCGTAACCCGAGTAAGCATGCACAACGTACCAACGCTTAGCCACGGGACACCCTTAGCCAACAATCAAGGAAACAAGCCAGCCGAGCAGGGAGTCGAGCCCCCACAACAGCAACGCCATAACCAGAACAACAGCTACCACGATCAACGTGGTCTGCGTGGTTTCTTGGCGAGTCGGCCAAACGACTTTACGGATCTCGGTACGAGCTTCCTTCACCAGGACCGCAAACGACTTGCCTTTTGCAGTCTGCAGGCCAACAAAGGCAGCGACAGCAGCGAGGGCGAGCAATGCGAGGACACGGTACAGGATTGGCGACCCAGAGTAGTACTGGTTGCCAACAACGCCTACCACCACAACAGCGACTACTACAAGCCACTTGAGCAGATCGAAGCGAGAGCCTTGAGCTTCAGCCTTAGGAGTCATCTATGAAGATCCTGTGAAAAGAAAGCCAGACACACCAAGTGAATCTGGCAGGTCAGGAGGGAATCGAACCCCCAACCTACGGTTTTGGAGACCGTCGCTCTGCCAATTGAGCTACTGACCTAAAACAAAATCAGGCCGACAATTATGCCGATCTGAAAAAGACTTTACAACAACAAACCCCTGCGAACCCGCAACCTACCCAAACAAAATCACGAGAGAGCACAGAATCAATCAGAGGTAGCTGTTAAAACAAAGGCAGATATTTTCATATCTGCCTTGTTATATGGAGCTCTTGAGCGGATTTGAACCGCTGACCTCACCCTTACCAAGGGTGTGCTCTACCAACTGAGCTACAAGAGCGAAACAACTTGCACAACCTGCAAACCTGGAGCGGGTAGCGGGAATCGAACCCGCATCATCAGCTTGGAAGGCTGAGGTTCTACCACTAAACTATACCCGCGGAGCTTGCAGCTCACGCTAAAATGGTGGAGGGGGAAGGATTCGAACCTTCGAAGTCGTAGACGTCAGATTTACAGTCTGATCCCTTTGGCCGCTCGGGAACCCCTCCTAAGCGAGCCGGCATTCTACATCATGCCAGCCTTCTGTCAACCACTTTCTCATTTAAAAATATGAGGTTAGCTGCGTTGACCTTCGTTCCACCTTGTCGACCCAAGAGGTCTTCACTGCGAAGCGGGCGCCATTCTATGCAAACTATTCGAAGGTTGCAATGCCTTCGCACGGCATTATTTTATGTTTTAACTCATTGAATTCATTAGCAAGGTTTTCAAAGGGCAGATCGTCGGCCAAGCGCCTGCTTTCAGGGGCTACTCGCAGCCAGTACCCGGGAGCATCAGGCAGGCTCAGAGATTGCAGTTTGACCTTTATATCAAGGCTTGTAAGGCGCTGCTCAACGGATTCGACCTCTTTCTGATCGGCCAGGCCGCCGATGTACAGACATGTGGGCTGCGCTTCAAGCGTCTTTGCCTTGTCTCGCCGCACCATCGCATCAGCCGATTCGCTTAGCAGCTTGATATCTTGCTGAGAGCCACGATAGAGCGCCAAAGGCGTGACATCTTTAGCGCGCAGAGGAGCCTCCTGCTGATGCCAGATGTAATAGAAGACATTGAGGACCAGCAAAAGCAGAAACAGCCAACGCATAAAAACCTCAGGACAAAGGGCACGCCATCGCCAAGCCAACAAAAACCAGATCAGGGACGAGCCTCCCATGAGGCACCGCGTCAGCCACCAACTCGGCGTCGCCGCCGGTGAGAAAGACAGTGAAGTCGCCCCCCCAGTAGCTTCGAGCCAATTCCAGCTGAGTCAGTACAAACCCTCTCAGCATGAGCGTACAGCCACGCTCTACCGCCTCCACGGTTGTACGCCCCGGAGACAGAGCCTCAAGGGCGCGCTCGGCGGCAATATCGTCATAGCGTATTTTTCGCGTATGTGTTCGCAACTGGTTACGCATCAGCGGCATGCCGGGGCAAATAAAGCCTCCGAGATGCTCACCGTCCGCAGCAATGAAGTCCGCTGTTGCTGCAGTGCCAAAATCAAGCACCAGGCACGCACCCCGCGCCAACTGAAAACCACCCAACATTGCGAGCCAGCGATCCAGCCCAAGGCGCTCGAAGTCTTCGTACCCGTTCCGAACCCCACCCATCTGCCTTGCCGAAGCAGCACAGAGGACCTTCACGCCAAACGCCTCCACCAGGGTAGCCACCAGCTGATTCGTCTCATCCGAGGCCCGAACACTCACCAGCCGACAGTCCCTTAGCGCAAGCCCCGTGAGAGCGAACAGACTGTCGATCAACGAAGCATCCGACCCGACGACGCCCTCGGCAAAGATGCGCGCGTTATCTGACTCAAGCACCCGCCATTTGATAAAGCTATTCCCACAGTCGAGCTCAAGAATCATCACGCAACCTCAGGCTTAGCTCACCACCGCTATAGACTTTTTCGACACCGTCCACGCTCAACCTTAACGCACCCTGCCCGTCGATCCCCAATACCACTCCATCGATCTGATTCACACCAGCGATGAGCGATACCGGCCGGCCCTGCCATAAATGGCTCTGTTCCCACTCACCCTGGATCGCGGAAAAGCCGGACAACCTGTGTCGATCAAGATAAGCCTGCAGCTGTACACCAAGACGCGCTACCAGGTAGTTACGATCGACAGCATTGCCAGTCTCCAGCTGCATGGAGGTCCATTGCTGATCGACCTCATCTGCTTTCTGCATATTCACATTAATGCCGATACCGAGGACGACATGACAAACATCAGCGGGATCCCCTATCAGTTCCAGGAGAATTCCGGCGATCTTTTTCTGCCCCACCAAAACGTCATTTGGCCACTTTAATCCAGCATTGCGAACACCCGCATCCCGTAGCGCCTGCATAACTGCAAGCCCGACTACGAGACTTAGGCCCTCCAGCTGACGCATTCCGCCGTCGATTCGCAGCACGAGACTGTAATACACGTTCTGAGCGAAAGGGCTGACCCACTTGCGCCCGCGCCTCCCCCTGCCGGCAGTTTGCTGCTCTGAAAGCACAAGAAACGGCGCAGTGTGACCGGCCCCGATAAGACGCAATGCCTCGGCATTAGTAGAGTCAATGGAGTCTGAGATATGAACAGGCCATGCAGGAACCGGCACGTGCCGAGCAATTTCATCAGCACTCAGCAAAACCAGAGGCGTAGCCAATTGATATCCCCTGCCGCGAACTTTATGGATAGGTAGATTCAACTCCGCCTCGAGATGTTGAAGCTGCTTCCATACAGCGCTGCGACTGACGCCCAAGGCAGCACCAAGCGCTTCCCCAGAGTGGAATCGACCATCTTTTAGAAGTTTCAACAACGTCAGCATGCAAGTCTCGCCTCACAATGAGGCACGCATGATAGCCATGCGTAAGGCCATTGCATAGAAAGGCAGGACTTTAGCATTCAAGACACTGACAGTCTTT
>NZ_JAIWYM010000025.1:0-89162 GCF_020515595.1 Pseudomonas sp. MWU16-30323 | reverse complement strand
TAAATAACGGATATGTACCCAGCCCCCCAAAACCACAGCCCAAAAAAAAGGCCGCACCCTGCCAAGGAAACGGCCAAAAAAAATTGTCGAGGCATTTGAAACTAACGTGCAGTAATCACCGACAGCTTGGTAATCCCCGCGCGCTCGATAGACGCCATGGCTCGCGCCACTTCGCCATAATTAACTCCATCGTCAGCCTGCAGTTGCACCCGCACCTCCGGGTCCTTGGCCTTGGCCGACTGCAGGTTGAATTCCAGCAAATCCGGCTGGATTTCATCCTTGTTGATAAACAGTTTGCCGGCCGCATCGATACTCACCACCAGCGGGTCTTTCTGCTCCACCGGCGCCACGGCCTCGGTCTTGGGCAGGTTGATCGGAATCGCGTTGGTCAACAGCGGCGCCGTGACGATAAACACCACCAGCAGCACCAACATCACATCCACCAGCGGCGTGACGTTGATCTCGCTCAGCACCTCATCACTGTCTTGCGTGGAGAAGGCCATCTCAGGACGCCTCCTTCACTTTTTGCGCGCCGCCCTGGGCACTGGCCTTGCTCAGCGTCGGATGCAGCAGCACGCGGAACGAGTTCTTCTGCGCCAGGCTGTAGAAGTCATGGGCGAAGTCATCCAGGTCAGCAGCCGTGAGTTTCAGGCGACGCAGGAAGTAGTTGTAAACCAGCACCGCCGGCACCGCGACGGCAATACCCACACCCGTGGCGACCAACGCGGCACCAATCGGCCCGGCCACGGTTTCGAGGCTGGCGGAACCGGCGGCGCTGATGCCTTTCAAGGCTTCCATGATCCCCCAAACGGTACCGAACAGACCGATAAACGGCGACGTACTGCCGATACTCGCGACCACCGCCAGACCCGTTTCCAGGGAGCGACGCTCACGCACGATTTGCTGGCGCAGTGCACGTTCGAGGCGGTCCTGATGGTTGATCGCCTGGCTCAGGTCAGCCGCGTGTGGCGCCTCACCCACCTGGATCGCGGCGTAACCGGCCTGGGCCACACGAGCGGCCGCGCCGGGTTTGGTTTCGGCCAGTTCAGCGGCCGAGTCCAGACTGGATGCCGCCCAGAACTGTTTGTGGAACTTGCGATCCTGCGACTTGAGGCGGCCGAACTGGACGCCCTTGAGCAGGGCCAGGCCCCAGGTGGCGACCGAAAAGACCACCAGCAGCCAGATCACCGCGCTTTCGATGGATTCAGTTGGAGATGCTAATGCCATGATGTTTTCCCTCTGTGCAGGTCGCGATGTGTCCGACACACCGCATCCAATAATTAATGAATCTTGAAATCGATCGGTACGCTGACCCAGCCGTCCTGGGCCACATCGCCCTGCTTGGCCGGTACAAAACTCCAGCGCTTCACGGCAGCCAGTGCGGCTTCGTCGAGTTGCTGACGACCACTGCTTTTCTGAATCTGGATCTCACCCGGCTTGCCAGTGGCCAACACATGCACCCGCAACAACACCGTGCCTTCCCAACCCCGGCGCTGGGCCAGTGACGGGTATTCGGGCGCCGGGTTCTTCAGGTACGCGGCGTTGGCCGAGGCCGGGGTTACCGGCGCTGGCGCAGGCGGTGCAGGTGCGGGAGCCGGTGGCGCAGGTACAGGCGGCGCGGGCGGCTGCTCGGCGACCGGTTTCGGTGCGGGCTTGGGCACGGGTTTCGGTACCGGCTTGGGTTTCGGAATCTTTTTCGGCGCCGGCTTGGCGGCCAATTCATCAACCACCGGCGGTGGCGGCTCGACAACCGGCGGCGGTGGCGGCACGGGCGGTGGCGGCTCCACAACCGGCGGCGCCGGCTGGGAAAATTCGATCGTCATTGGCGGAATTTCCGGCGGCACAATCGGCAGCACCGGGGTTGGCTTCTGGCTGACCCAATAGATCACCGCACCATGCAAGGCCAACGCGAGAATCCCCAACAGGATCGCTTCACGCCGACTCAACACACCCTTGGGGGTTTTCTGCGTACGCAACTGCCCCAACGGCGCGCGGTGCGGCCGGCCAAGGTCGACCAACTCACCACCCGGTGCGTGGCGCCACTGCGCCTCTTGTGCACTGGCGGCGGTCTGGACATTGCCCATTGATTAACTCCCCTGCGGTCTTAAGCAAAAAAACCGACGGGCCTGCCTTGGCGGCCGTCGAGGGCTGAATCATCGGGGCCAGACGCTTATCTCTTAAAGTAATCTTTAAAGTTATAGATAGATCCAAATTGAATAACCGAAACATCCGGATACGTCGAGGCCACGGCCTGCGCGGCTTGGCGTCGAGGGGGAAAATTTCAATGCTTTTGAGGCATACAAAATATTCACTGAAGGCATGGCTCAGCGCGGATTACTGGCACACAAATCCAGCAATTGACGCAGCAACGCCTGCCCGGCCGCACCCAGGCCGTTGCGGCCATACAGCGCCAACCGCACGCCCTGCACCGCGGGCAAGCCGCTGTCCGCGTCCAACACCACATGCCCGGGCTGCACGACCCGCACCGGCAGCAAGCTGATTCCCAGCCCCGCCGCCACCGCCGAACACACGCTGGCCAGGCTCGCGCTGGAGTAGCCGATGCGCCAGCGCCAGCCACCCACCTCCAGGTGATGCAGCATTTCATTGCGATACAGGCCACCGGCGGGAAATGCCACCAGCGGCAGCGGATCACGCCCCAGGGAGGGCGCACTGCGGCTGTCGACCCAACACAACGGCTCCGGCCAGGACGCCAGGCAGTCATCGCTGTCGCCCATTTGCTTGACCAGCAGCACGTCGAATTCACCGCCGCGATAATCCCGCAACAACTCCGGCCCCAAGCCGCTGGTGACCTCCAGCCGCACCCGTGGATAAGCCTGCACAAACGCCGACAGCAAGGGCATCAAGCGCTCAGCCGCAAAGTCCTCGGGCACCGCCAGGCGCAACACGCCATCGCTCTGCTGGTTGATCAGCACATCGGCCGCCTCTTCGTGCAGCGCCAGGATGCGCCGCGCATAAGCCAACAAGCGTTCGCCCTCCACCGTGGCCACCACGCGACGCTGATCACGGTCGAGCACCTGGCTGCCGAGTGCGTCTTCCAGGCGGCGGATCTGTTGGCTGACCGTGGACTGGGTCAAATGCAGGCGCTCGGCCGCACGGGTGAAATTGCCGCAATCGACAACGGCGACAAAGCTGCGCAACAACACGGGATCGAACATGGACCTCACCATTCCATTTGCCACTGATTGGCATGGTTATATTTAATTTCAGAATACCCCTGCGGCTGCCCATACTTCACGCCTCATTGCGCACGAGGGGATTTGCATGACGGACGATCAACGGCATCTGCATCACGCGGTGCAACTGGCCCGGGCCAACGTCGCTGCCGGTGGCCGCCCGTTTGCTGCCGTCCTGGTGCGCGACGGCGAGGTGCTGGTGGAAGCGGTCAACGAAATCCACTTGAGCCAGGACCCCACCGCCCACGCCGAAATGCTCGCCATCCGCGCCGCCAGCCAACAGCTCGGCCCGCGCCTGGAAGGCTGCGTGATCTACGCCAGCGGCCAGCCCTGCCCAATGTGCCTGAGTGCGATGTACCTGTGCGGCGTGTCCCGTGTGGTATTCGCCGCCAGCAACGAAGTGGCGGCACCATTTGGCCTGTCGACGGCAGCGATCTACCAGCAAATGGCGTTGCCTTTGGCGAAGCAAAAATTGCCCGTGCAGCACCTGCCACAAGCGGCGATGCAAGCCCTTTACGGTGAATGGCAGGCCCTGCATGACGCTGAATAATTCGTTCGCCGGCAAACTCGCCGGCTGGGGTTTGCTGGTGGTGCTGGGCCTGAACCTGCGGCCCATCCTCAGCTCCATCAGCCCATTGCTGGGGGAAATCCGCCTGGCCACCGGCCTGAGCTTCCAGAGCAGCGCCCTGCTCACCAGCCTGCCGGTGATCTGCATGGGCCTGGTGGCGTTGGTGGGTGTGCGCCTGGAGGCGAAGCTGGGGGAGCGTCGCGGGATCGCCCTGGGCTTGATGATGATTCTGCTGGCGTGCCTCGCGCGCTGGCTGTTTGGTCAGGCGCCGGCGCTGCTGGCGACCGCATTGTTCGGCGGCGCTGGCGTGGCGCTGATCCAGGCGCTGGTGCCGGCGATGATCAAGCGCCAGTTCCATCAGCGCGTGCCGTTGGCGATGGGGGTTTACTCGGCGTCGCTGATGGGCGGCGGTGGCTTGGCGGCGCTGCTCAGCCCGTTGGTGGCGGGGCATTTCCAGCACTGGCAGGCGGGGCTCGGGATCTGGCTGCTGCCGGCCTTGGGCGCACTGTTGTTGTGGGCCTGGCTGCCATTGGGTGCGGCGAAAAACCCACGGGTGACGGCGCCGTTCCAGGGCCTGCGCAACCGTCGGGCGTGGTTGCTGGCGCTGTATTTCGGCCTGGTGAATTGCGGCTACATGAGCATGGTCGCGTGGTTGCCGGCCTACTATCAGCAGTTGGGTTGGGACGTGTTGCCCAGTGGTTCGCTGCTGGCGTTCATGACGATCTTCCAGGTGATCGCCGCGCTGTTGATGCCCGCGCTGGCGCAACGTGGCACTGATCGTCGACCGTTGTTGAGCATCAGCCTGCTGGCCCAGACCGTGGGCTATATCGGCCTGCTGGCAGCGCCGCTGGAATTCCCACACCTGTGGGTGGCGCTGATCGGCTTCGGCCTGGGAGCATGTTTTGCCCTGAGCCTGCTGCTGACCCTGGATCACCGCCGCGACCCTCGGGAAGCCGGCCAGTTGGCGGCGTTCGTCCAGGGCGTGGGCTTTTTGATCAACGCCATCTCGCCGTGGCTGACCGGCTGGCTGCGGGAATTGACTGGCAGTTTCGTCAGCGCCTGGATGGTGTTGACGCTGACGGTGGTGGCGATGCTGATCGTGACCCGCGTGTTCAGCCCGGCCACCTACCGCACAGGCTCTATGAATATGCAATTTGAGTCTAAATAAAACAATAAAGCTTCTTTGGTGGAATAAGTGGGGCGATTAGAATCGCGGTTTCCTTCAGGACGCCGGAAAACTCCATGGACCTTCGCCAACTGCGCTACTTCATTGCTCTGAACGAGTACCGCAGTTTTGTGCGCGCCGCCGACGCCATGGGCATCACCCAGCCGGCGTTCAGCCGCAGCATCCAAAGCCTGGAACAGGAGTTTGGCTGTGTGCTGGTGGACCGCGCCCACAAAGACCTGCGCCCCACCCCCGAGGGCCAGATGGTGTTGCAACATGCCTTGTCGCTGGTTCAGGGGGCCGCGCGGCTGACCCACGAAGTCACCCGCATGACCAAGCTCGACGCCGGCGAATTGCGCTTTGGCTGCGATGCCGTGGCGGCGGTGAGCCTCGTGCCTGGGGCGATCGCACGGTTTGTCGGCGCTCATCCACGAGTGCGCAGCGGTTTGCATGTGGATAACTGGGAAAAACTCGGGCGCAGTCTGAGTCGCGAAGAGATCGAGTTCTTCATCGCCGATGTGCGCCACTTCGAGGCCGATCCAAACTTCCAGACCCAGGCCCTGACACCCCGGCGCAATGTATTTTTCTGCCGCGCCGGGCACCCGTTACTGGCCAAGGACAGCCTCTCCACCAACGACTTGTTTGACTACCCGCTGGCCACACCGCTGATCGCTCCCGGGGTACGCAAGCTACTGGCCAACCTCAGCGGGCGTGTCGACTTTTCTCCCGCTATCGAGCTGGAGCAGTTTGCGGCGCTGGCGGCCATCGTGCACCAATCCAATGCGATTGGCCTGGGTGCCGAGGATGCGTTTGCCGAAGACTTTGCCCGTGGTGCACTGACGGTGCTGCACTGGCGTAACGTGCCTCACAGCCTCGACAGTTTGAACAACCGTTGCGGGATCATCAGCCGTACCGGGTTTCGCTTGTCGCCGGCGGCGAAGGCGATGATCGAAACCCTGATCACCGTGGATACCCCCTCTGCTGAAGCACGCTTGCTCGCCCGCAACTAAAAAACCAGGCTTGCGCGCGGCAGCCCATTCTCTTGATTTCAATGAAACTGTTATCGGCAATCAGCGGGTTTTTTCGCCTGCCGGTAACCGACACCATTGGCTCCAGAACAGAAAACCTGGAGCCCTGCCATGTACTTGAAATACCCAATCAGTTGGACTGCCCTTGCCTTGGCAGCGGCCCTCACCGGCACCGCCGCGCAGGCTTCCATGCCATCGAACCTGCCCGCCGATCAGAGCGTTGGCGCCGTCGAGCAGGTGCACGCGTTTCACGATGCCATGCCCACCGGCGTGAGCGTTACCGAGACCGGACGCATCTTTGTCAACTTTCCTCGCTGGGGCGACGAGGTGCCGTTTACCGTCGCAGAACTGCGCGATGGCAAAGTCGTACCCTACCCTGACCAGGCGATCAATCAGGCCAACCCCAAAGACCCGGCCAAAGGATTTATCAGCGTACAAAGCGTGGTGGCCGACGGGCGCGGACACCTCTGGATACTGGACACCGCAGCCCCTGGCTTCTCATCTCCACAGCCGGGAGGCGCCAAGCTCGTCGCGGTTGACCTCGCCACCAACAAGGTGGTCAAGACCCTCGTATTCCCGAAAAACGTCATGCTGCCCGGCACCTACGTCAACGACATGCGCTTTGATTTTCGCGTGGGTGACCAAGGCGTGATCTATATCACCGACTCTTCACTTACCGGCCCGGGCGCGATCATCGTCATGGACATCGCCACTGGCACAGCCATACGCCGACTCAGTGGTGCACCCTCGACCTCGGTCGACCCGAACTTCGTACCCACGGTGGAAGGCCAGGCCCTGAAAGTACGGGATGCAAAAGGCGGCACGCAGCCTTTTGCCGTGGCTTCGGATGGCATCGCCCTGTCGGCTGATGGGCAAACCCTGTATTTCTGCCCGCTGTCGAGCCGGCACCTGTACTCCATCCCCACGGCACTGCTGCGGGACGAGACAGTCAGCGAAGCACGGCTCGAAATGGCGGTCAAAGACCTCGGGGAAAAAGGCGCCTCGGACGGGCTTGAAGCCGACGCGTCGGGGGCCGTGTATGCCGGCGACTACGAAAACAACAGCGTGCGCAAACGGCTGGCGAACGGGCAATGGCAGACCATCGTCCATGATCCGCGTGTGCTATGGCCCGACACCCTGTCAATCGGTCCTGATGGCTACCTGTACTTCATCGCCAATCAGCTGCACCGCCAAAGCATCTTTCACGCCGGCAAAGACTTGCGCCAGAAACCCTACAGCCTGTTGCGCGTGAAGATCGATGCCGCACCGGCGCCCACACACTAGCGGCGCCGAAGCATGAATATTGAAGCGTTGAACCTTTTCATGCGATCAACGGAGCTGGGCAATATCACCGCAGCCGGCAGGGAGTTGGGACTCGCGCCCTCGGTGGCCAGCCACAAACTGGCGAAGCTTGAAGAATACCTGGGCATGCGCCTGCTGCATCGCACCACCCGCCAGGTCAGCCTGACCGAAGACGGTGCGCTGTTTCTGCCCCATGCAATCCGGGTGCTGGCAGCCGTGGACGAGGCCTATTGGGTCGCGGTGAAAGGCAAGGACGTGGCCAAGCGAGTGTTAAGAGTATCCGCCCCCGGGTCCTTCGCGCGGATGTGCCTGATGCCGGCGATTACCCGGTTCTTGCACGCCAACCCGAAGCTGAAGATCGACTTGATACTGTCCGATCAAATGCAGGACCTGACCGAGATCGGGATTGATGTGGCAATCCGCATCGCCGCCCTGAAGGACTCGTCCCTGGTGGCGCGCAAGCTCGGCTGCGACCGGCGCATCCTGTGTGCGGCACCCGCCTACCTCCAGGCGCATGGCGAGCCGACGTCACCTGTGGAGCTGGCCGATCATTCCTGCATCCTGCTGGGCGACGAGGACCATTGGCGTTTCGTAGGTGCCCCGTCACACGAAGTCACAGCAATCAGTGGTTCGCTCAGAGTCAACTGCGGCGAAAGCGCACGGCTTGCCGCAGAGGGTGGGCTCGGCATCGTCTCTGTTTCACAGTGGAACGTCAGGCCCTCACTGGAAAGCGGCGCATTGGTGGAAATCATGCCGTCCTGTGCCCTGGAGCAAACCCGGGATATCTGGGCGATCTACCCCAGCGCGCGGTTGATCTCATCCAAGGCTCGGGCTTTCGTCGAGTTCATGATCGCCGAGTTCCAGGGCGATTTTTAGCATAGGGAAAAAATCATGACGGTGACTTATCAAGCTGCAGGCAAAACAAATCTCGCGAGCGGCCCACGGGTCGTTCGACTAGGGGTCACAGACTTGTCTTTCCATCGGGTTACCGCTGCGGTGGTCGTGCTGGTGTTGCAACGCATGGGCCTGACCGTTGAGCGCCACTATGCCTTGCACGAGGAAAACTTCGAGCAGTTGCGCAAAGGCTCGGTCGACATGCTGGTCTCCGCCTGGATTCCGTTCAGCCACGGGCTGTACAAGCAAGCGGTGGAGGCAGTGACGCCCACTCGCGAGCTGGGCCTGCACTATCAGCCTTATGCCTTGTGGGGAGTGCCGGACTACGTCGGCAAGCATGAGGTGGAGTCCATAGAGGACCTGCTCAAGCCCGACGTCCGGGCCCGGATGAACCCGCTGATCCAGGGGATCGGCCCGGGTGCGGGCATTACCCGCTTCTCGCTGAAAATCATGGACGAATACGGGTTGAACAACGCCGGATATCAGTTCCGCACGGGCAGCCAGGACGAGTGCATTAAGGCGTTCGAGACGCTGTATCAGCAGCGGCGCTGGGGCATCGTGCCGCTGTGGCACCCTCAGTTCCTGCACCACCGTTATCGAATTCGCGACCTGAAAGACCCCAAGGGATTACTCGGCAGTGTTGATAGAGCGGTGCTGCTGGCCCGCGAGGATCGCTTGGTATTGTTCACGGCTGCCGAGATCCAGGTGCTGGACAATATTCGCCTCTCCAACGTCATCGTTGCCGAACTCGATGATGCCCTCAACCGGGGCGGGCAATCCGCAGATGACGCCGCGAGCGATTGGCTGGCCAGGCATCCCGACACCTTGCGCGCCTGGCTTGCCCCCCTGGCCTGACCGGGCAAAGACAGCCGTTCGATTCCGAGGCCTTTTACGAATTCTGAATTCGCGGCGGGCTGGCTACAAGGGGCTGCTCACTGAGGCTAGTTTGGCGATGCAGATGTTCTGCAATCTCCCCAAACCGAGGATTTCAACATGCTCTACCTGGTTTTCAGCGGCACCATCAAAGACGGCAAACAGGCCGAGTTCTATCGTGATGTAGCGGCCGTTTCACAGAAACTCACCCATCAGCACGACAAGGCCGTGGTCTATCAATGGCATAAGGATGAAGAGAACCCCAACCGGTTCTTTCTCAACGAACAGTGGGAAAGCGTCGCGGACCTGCACGCGCATTTCGAAACGCTCTACAAAGCCTTCGGCCCGGCGAAACCCACCGAACGCCTGCCGGCGAAAATCCTCGCGTACCTGGATGAAGCACAGGTGAACTTCTACCAGGCCATTCAGTAAACCGCACCCGGTCACCCCAAGGGTGACCGGGACGCTTGCTCAGCTCACTGTCGTTTCCACCGGGTTGAGTTCGCTCAGCCGTCCCTCTTGGCGCGCAAACCGGTTCGCCCGCGCAAACGTGCCAAAATCATTGAAGCGCACGCCCATCTCAGCCATCACCTTGTGCGCCGTTTTCACCGTCATCTGGCGGATGTAGAACGGCTCCTTGACCACGAAGTGATGAATCCCGTGGGTGCTGCCGAAGTTGAAGCAGAACGCCTGCAACGGCCACAGCCACCACGGGTTGAGCACCTGGGTTTGCTGGATCACATTGCCCGGCTCGATGTCACCGTAGTAGTGCATGTTGGAACTGACAAAGTGCAGGCAGAAGGTGCGCAGCACGTTGGGGCCGATGATCACCACGGCGGCGATGTCGATGACGTGCATCACCGCCAACGTGTTGGCCGACCAGTCGATTGGCGCGCCCAACAGGCTGGCGATGCCATTGGCGGCATGAAAGCCCAGGAACACATACCACGCGCCCCAATGCAGCAGCGCCAGCGGTGCGTAGACCAGCGCCGTGCGCTTGAGAATGCCCAGCTTGTGCTTCCAGGTCGGTGCCCGCAGCACCCGGATCAGCGCCGACATGATGTTGTCGCCGACCATCAGCAAGCGTGCGAAGCCCCACGGCTCACCGTTGGTGATTGCACGCTCTTCGATATCGGTTTCGCTGCCGGACACCTTGTGGTGATTCAGGTGGATATGGCGCCGCACCCATGGGTTGATGGTACTGGGACGCGCCAGCCACACCAGGCCCATCATCAGGTTGTGGGGCAGGCGCTGCTTGCGAAAGTACATGCTGTGGATCAGGTCGTGTTCCAGCTCGTGGGTCAGTGACGCCAGGAACGCGTTGAGCAGCAGGCACACCCACCACGCCATGTGCCCGGTGATATACAGCTCCGCCGAACCCAGCATGCCCACCAGGGCAAAGGCCAGGATGCCCGCGCCCAACGCGTCCTGATGCAGCAGCCAGGGGTGGCGCTGACGCAATAACTGCCCCTCGGCCAGCACCACTTCACGAATATGCGCTGAACGCTGGTGTGCGTTCATCTGCCGGGGGCTTGCAGAAGTACCGTCCATGCTTCCATCCTCTGTCTTATCGATGCGTACATCCTGCCCTATGCGATCGGGCGGGACGCTAGCCCCACACGCCAACCTGTTGACCGCAAGCGCCAATCAACATGACCGAACCGACCTCCCTCGCCAGCTGGACCCGCGCCCTGCGCAAGCAGCTCGACGCCCTGGGCCTCGACAGCGCCGCGCTGTGCGCCCAGGCCGGGCTCGACCCGCAGCAGATGGACGACCCCAACGCGCGCTACCCGTTGTCGGCCACCACGCGCCTGTGGGATCTGGCGGTGCAGGCCAGTGGCGACCCGGCGATTGGCTTGCGGGTGTCGCGGTTTGTCAGCCCCACCACCTTTCATGCGCTGGGTTACGCGCTGGTGGCCAGCGGCAGCCTGCGGGAAGTGTTCGAGCGGATCGTGCGCTATCACCAGGTGGTCAGCGACGCCCTGAGCCTGGAGCTTAGCCGGGAGGGCGAACGTTACTGTTTTCGCCTGCAACAGCCTGCCGGCACACCCGCACCGGCGTTTGAGGCAATTGATGCGTTTGCCGCGATTTACGTGCGCACTTGCCGCAATCGACTGGGGCGCGAATATGCGCCGCTGGCGGTGTACCTGCGGCGGCCCGAGCCGGCCGACCCCAAGCCGTGGCACACGGTGTTTCGCGCGCCAGTGTTTTTCTCCGCCGAGGAAGACCGTCTGGAATTCGCCGCCCAGGACTTTGACAGTCACCTGGACGATGCCAACCCGGAGTTGGCCGAACACAATGAAACCGTGCTCAAGCGCACCTTGGCGCAACTGCGGCCGCTGACCTGGGAGCGCAAGGTGCGTTCGGCCATCGAAGCGCAGTTACCCGACGGTGAGCCGAGCGCCGAGCGGATCGCCCAGGCATTGCATTTGAGTTTGCGCAGCTTGCAGCGGCACCTGGCGGACGAAGGCTGCCGGTTTGATGCGCTGCTGAATGAGTGCAGGGAGAATCTCGCGCTCCTGCATTTGCGGGATCCCGAGTGTTCGCTGGCGGAAATCAGTCATTTGTTGGGGTTTGCCGATACCAGCAGCTTTAACCGGGCGTTCAAGCGCTGGACGGGGATGACGCCGGGGCAGTTTCGGGATGGGTTGAGGTAGTTGGTATTGCGGTGGCGGTGAGGGCCTCATCGCGGGCAAGCCCGGCTCCCACAGTTGACCGAGTTGTCTTGGGCAACTGTGATCAAATGTGGGAGCCGGGCTTGCCCGCGATAGCGATGGCACAGGCACTACAAGCCCCAGAATCAGTCAGCGCCCCCGATCCCGCCGCAACACCTTCTTCACCCGCGCCACCAAGGCCCGGGCCTCAAACGGCTTGAGCAAATAGTCGTCCTCATGCAATTCCAACCCACGCAGCCGATCTTCAATCCCGTCAGGCGTGGTCAAAAACAACATCGGCGTCTCACCCTTCAACCGAATCGCCTGCTGCAGCTTCCAGGCATTCAGCCCCGGCAGCATCACATCCAGGATCACCAGGTCGTATTCGGTGCTTTCCACAAAGCGCAGGGCCGCCATGCCATTGGCCGCCACCTCCACCGTGTAACTGGCCTCTTCAAGACTGCGGCCCATCGCCTCGGCCGCTTCTGACTCGTGTTCCACCAACAGGACGCGCATAACACACCTCGACTAATCGTGAACGCAGGCTACCACCCTCAGGCGTGCGCCGCCTCGCGCAAACGCTGCGGGTCGAGGATTTCGATCTCGCCATAGCCCAGGCGCACGATGCCCTGGCCTTGCAGCTCCTTGAGCAACGCGTTGGTGGTCTGGCGCGACAGGCTCAACATCGCGGCCAGGTCTTCCTGGGGCAGTTGCAGTACGTGTCGGGCCCGCTCGATGTCGCCGTAGCCCTCGGCGATCATCAACAAGCGGTGCGCCACGCGCACCGACGCCGGCATCAGGCTCAATTGCTCGATATTGATAAAGGTCAGGCGCAGCTTCTGGCTCATCAACAGAGCCATGTCGCGCCAGTAACGCGGCGTCTGTTCAAGGATGTGCAGCAACGCCGGCTGCGGTACCTGCAACAACGTACAAGGCCCGGCGGCGCAGGCGTCATGGGTGCGGGGCAACCCGTCGAACAGGGAGATCTCGCCGAACCAGTACGGCAATTCCGCCAGGCTCAACACGGCTTCCTTGCCCTGCTCGTTCACCGCGCTGATGCGCAGGGAGCCTTCCAGCACCGCGTACAACCCACACGGCGGATCGCCGCGCTTGAACAGGTACTGCCCCGCCGTCAGCTGCCGCAACCGGGCGCTGGCCAGCAAGCTATTCTGTAAGTCAGCAGGCAGATGGCTGTACCAGTGACCGGTGGCCAACCGTGGGTGCCATTTCTCTACATCCATGCGAACTCCGAAGATTGTCGGCCAGTTGACAGTGTGTCGCGGGCCTACAGGGCATGATCAAACATCCTACAGGAGGAACAACAATGAAAAGCCTCGTCGACCATCTCAGTCAATACGCCGCCTACCACCGCGACCCGCGCAATATCGCCAGCCACTTTATCGGCATCCCGCTGATTGTGGTGGCGGTGGCCGTGCTGCTGTCACGCCCGGAATGGACGGTGGCGGGTCTCTGGCTGTCGCCTGCGGTGCTGCTGGCGCTGTTCTCGGCGTGGTTCTATTTGCGCCTGGAGCTGGCACTCGGTGTGCTGATGACGGTGCTGATGGGCCTGTCGGTGTGGGCCGGGCATGTGCTGGCGGCGCAAAGCACGCTGGTGTGGCTGAGCAGCGGCATCGGCATGTTCGTGGTGGGCTGGGTGATCCAGTTTGTGGGGCATTACTACGAGGGGCGCAAGCCGGCGTTTGTCGATGACGTGTCCGGGTTGATCGTGGGGCCGTTGTTTGTGGTGGCGGAGCTGGCGTTTCTGGTGGGGCTGCGGCATGACCTGAAGCGGCAGATTGAAGAGCGCTCGGGGCCCGTGGCCGTGCGGCACAAGAACGCCACGGCCTGACAAGCAACACAAGCTAAATGTGGGAGCTGGCTTGCCTGCGATGCTGGCACCTCGGTGTCTCAGGCATACCGAGGTGATGCTATCGCAGGCAAGCCAGCTCCCACAGGGGTTTTGCAGTGCTCTTAAGCTTTTTGCCAGACCTTGGGCTTGAAGAACAACGTCTCGCCCCGCGCCAGGCCGGTCAGGCTGTCGTGGTCTTTCACCACTTCTGCCTCGATCAACTCGCTCTGGCCTTCGACCTTCAGGGTCACCCGGGTGGTCGCGCCAAGCGGGCGAATATCACGCACTTCAGCCGCGTGGTGGTCCTCCAGCTCATGGCGCGACAGCGACACTTCATGCGGGCGGAACAGCACGTGCTTGTCTTCACCCAAGTGCAGGCGGTTCGAATCCCCAAGGAAGTGATAAACAAAATCGCTGGCCGGGTTTTCGTAGACTTCGCCCGGTGAACCAATCTGCTCGATCACGCCCTTGTTCATCACCACGATGCGGTCCGCCACTTCCATGGCTTCTTCCTGGTCGTGGGTCACGAACACCGAGGTCAGGTTGATGTCTTCGTGCAGGCGCGCCAGCCAGCGGCGCAGTTCTTTACGAACCTTGGCATCCAGGGCGCCGAACGGTTCATCCAGCAGCAGCACTTTAGGCTCTACCGCCAGGGCGCGGGCCAAGGCGATACGCTGGCGCTGGCCGCCGGACAGTTGCTCCGGGTAGCGATCCGACAGCCAATCGAGCTGCACCATGTTCAGCAACTCGTGGACTTTTACCGCGATCTGGCTTTCGGTCGGGCGCTGGTTTTTCGGTTTCATCCGCAGGCCGAACGCGACGTTGTCGAACACGGTCATGTGGCGGAACAGCGCGTAGTGCTGGAACACAAAGCCGACGTTGCGATCACGCACGTCGTGGCCGGAGACGTCTTCACCGTGGAACACGATGCTGCCGGCATCCGGGGTTTCGAGGCCGGCGATGATCCGCAGCAAGGTGGTCTTGCCGCAGCCGGACGGGCCCAGCAACGCCACCAGCTCGCCACTCTGGATGTCCAGGTTGATGCTGTTCAGGGCCTTGAAGGCGTTGAAATTCTTGCTGACATTACGGACTTCGATCGACATGACTTATTCCTCAGCCGCACCGGCGCGCAGGCGGTTAATACGGTTCTCGCTCCACTGCTTGAGCAGCAGGATGAAGAGCGCCAGGATCAGCAACAGGCTCGCGACGGCAAACGCGGCGACGTGGTTGTATTCGTTGTAGAGGATCTCGACGTGCAGCGGCAAGGTGTTGGTTACGCCGCGAATGTGGCCGGACACCACCGACACCGCACCGAACTCACCCATGGCCCGCGCGGTACACAGCACCACGCCGTAGATCAGGCCCCACTTGATGTTCGGCACAGTGACATGCCAGAACATCTGCCAGCCGTTGGCGCCCAGCAGGCGCGCGGCCTCTTCTTCCTGGGTACCTTGTTCCTGCATCAGCGGGATCAGCTCACGGGCCACGAACGGCACGGTGACGAAGATCGTCGCCAGCACGATGCCCGGCAAGGCGAACACGATCTGGATGTCATGGTCCTGCAGCCACGGGCCAAAGAAGCCCTGGGCGCCGAACATCAACACGTAGACCAGGCCGGCGATCACCGGCGAGACCGAGAACGGCAGGTCGATCAGGGTTACCAGGATACTTTTGCCACGGAACGAGTACTTGCTCACGCACCAGGCGGCGCTGACGCCAAACACCACGTTGAGCGGTACCGAGATCACCACGGCGATCACCGTGAGTTTCAGCGCCGACAGCGCGTCCGGCTCAAGGATCGCGGTGAAGAACGCCCCCAGGCCATTCTTCAGGCCCTGGGATACCACGATAAACAGCGGTAGCAGCAAGAACAGGAAGAACACCAGCCAGCCAAGGCTGATCAGGATGCGCCGGGACACCGCACTGCCACGACGGGCAGCGTTGGCCGAGGACGCGGCGGAAATAGACGATTGGGACATGTTCCGCGCCTCCTTATGGGTGTTCGATGCGCCGCTGCAGCAAGTTGATCAGCAGCAACAGGACAAAGGAAACCACCAGCATCAGCACACCGATGGACGTGGCGCCGTGGTAGTCGTATTGGTCGAGCTTGACCATGATCAGCAACGGCAGGATCTCGGTTTTCATCGGCATGTTGCCGGCGATGAAGATCACCGAACCGTATTCACCGACACCTCGTGCAAACGCCAAGGCAAAGCCGGTCAACCAGGCCGGCAGCAGCGCCGGCACCAGAATGTAGCGGAACACTTGCAAGGGCTTGGCGCCAAGGCAGGCGGCCGCCTCTTCGATTTCCCGGGGGATATCGGCCAACACCGGCTGCACGGTACGCACCACGAAGGGCAGCGTGACAAAGGTCAGCGCGAGGGTGATGCCCAAGGGGGTGTAGGCGATCTTGAAGCCCAGGTCGGCAGCGAACTGGCCTACCAGGCCGGTGGGCGTGTACAGCGCGGTAAGCGCAATACCGGCGACGGCGGTGGGCAGGGCGAACGGCAGGTCGATCATCGCATCGATGATCTTGCGCCCGGGGAAGGTATAGCGCACCAGGACCCAGGCCAGCAGGGTACCGATCACGCCGTTGATGATCGCGGCATACAACGCAGTGCCGAAGCTCAGTTTCAACGCCGCCAGCACACGGGGTGCGGAGATGATGTTCCAGAACTGATCCCAAGTGAGTTGAGCGGCGTGTACAAACATCGCCGCCAGGGGGATGAGTACGATCAGGCTGAGGTACACCACGGTGTAGCCCAGCGTCAGCCCGAAGCCGGGTATGACGGGGGAGATACGACGCGACATAAGAGTCCTTGGTTAGCGGGTAGATACCACTGTAGGAGCGAGCTTCTGTGGGAGCTGGCTTGCCTGCGATGCCGGCACCTCGGTGTATCAGTTACACCAAGGTGATGCTATCGCGGGCAAGCCCGGCTCCCACAGAACGCTGGCTCCTACAGTTTGATTTTGCTTACTGCGCCGAGTAGATCTGGTCGAACACGCCACCGTCATTGAAGAATTTCGGTTGGGCAGTTTTCCAGCCGCCGAAGTCTTTGTCGATAGTCACCAGGTCCAGTTTCGGGAACTGCTGGGCGTATTTGGCGGCGACTTTCTCATCGCGTGGGCGGTAGAAGTTCTTCGCCGCAATCTCCTGGCCAGCCGGGCTGTACAGGTGCTTGAGGTACTCGGTGGCGATCTCGGTGTTGCCCTTTTTCTCGGCGTTTTTGTCGACCACGGCCACAGGCGGCTCGGCGAGGATCGACAGCGAAGGTACAACGATGTCGAACTTGTCGGCGCCGCCGTCTTCTTTCAGGGCCAGGAAGGCTTCGTTTTCCCAGGCCAGCAACACGTCACCCTGACCGTTGTTGACGAAGGTGATGGTCGAACCGCGGGCGCCGGTGTCGAGGATCGGCACGTGCTTGAACAGCTCTTTCACGTATTCCTGGGCCTTGGCTTCGCTGCCACCGGCTTTCAGGCCGTAGGCCCAGGCGGCGAGGAAGTTCCAGCGGGCGCCGCCGGAAGTTTTCGGGTTCGGGGTGATCACGGACACGTCTTTCTTGATCAGGTCGCCCCAATCCTTGATGCCTTTAGGGTTGCCCTTGCGCACCAGGAACACGATGGTCGAGGTGTACGGAGTACTGGCGTCCGGCAGGCGGGTTTGCCAGTTTTCCGGCAGGGTCTTGCCCAGTTTTGCGATTTCGTCGATGTCGCCGGCCAGGGCCAGGGTCACGACGTCGGCACGCAGGCCATCGATCACCGCACGGCCTTGCTTGCCCGAACCACCGTGGGACTGCTGGATCTTGACGTTGTCGCCCGGGTGCGACTGCTTCCAGAAGCTGGTGAATTCAGCGTTGTAGTCCTGGTAAAGCTCGCGGGTCGGGTCGTAAGACACGTTAAGCAGTTCGTAATCCTTGGCAACAGCGGAACCGGCAAACACGGCACTGGCCAGTGCTGCCAGGGCATAACGGCGAATCGACGACATAGAAGGCTCCTGAAATTCTGGGGTGTTGGCTTTTTTCTTATAGTTGCGGGTCTTGCAATCGAATCGCCGATCTTGCTCAGCTCGGTTTGTTGCCCGGGTTCTGCAAACGGAATTTCTCTTTGCGTTCGATCTGTACTACCTGGGCGTTGTGCACAGTGATTTCCACCGCACCAAACCGCAGATCGCGCAGGGCGCTCTGGATCTCGCGCAAAATAGCTGCTTCGTCCTGGCCGTCAACGCTACGTAGAGATGCGCTCATGGTCGTGCTCCTGAAATGAGAAGTGCCTCGCAGTGGCGGCACTGCTTGCGGCGTGAGGGCGATAGTAGATAAGCGCGGATATTCTTAAAAATACTATTTAAGAATGTTTATATAACCAGAAAGAATTTTCTGGCGGGACGTGGGGTTGCAGCGGTTTTCAGGATGAAAATACTCATGCATCTCTTCACAAAACCCTGTGGGAGCCGGGCTTGCCCGCGATGGCGGTGTATCAGTCAACAGGGATGTCGCCTGTAATGGCCTCATCGCGGGCAAGCCCAGCTCCCACATTGACCGCGTTGTGTCTAACGAATCGCAGGCGCCTTAGCCCAATCCAGCTCACTGGCCGGCATCGGCCGACCAAACCAGTACCCTTGGCCCAGGTCGCACTGTTGGTTCAACAGAAACCGCGCCTGATCCACCTGCTCGATGCCCTCGGCATGCACCTGCATGCCCATGCTCTGCGCCAATGCGATGACCACCCGCACAATCGCCGCATCGTCCTCATCCCACGGCAACCCGGCGACAAAGCCCTGATCGATCTTGAGCTTCTGCACCGGCAAGCGCTTGAGCCGCAGCAGCGATGAATAACCGGTGCCAAAGTCGTCAATCGCCAGGCGCAAGCCCAACTCCCGCAGGCGGTGCATCTGCTCAAGGGCGACTTCCGGGTCTTCCATGACCGCGCTTTCGGTCACTTCCAGCTCCAGAAATGCCGGATCCAACCCGGTGTCGTGCAATACCTTGGCCACTTGGTCATACAGCTCGCGCCGGGCAAACAGGCGACTGGACACATTCACCGCGAGAAACGTGAGCGGCGCACCGTCGGCCAGCCACTGGCACATCTGGCGGCAGGCCTGGTCCATGACCCAGGCATCGATATCGGCAATCAGCCCGGTACGTTCGGCAATCGGGATGAAATCTCCCGGCGGCACCAGCCCGCGCTCCGGGTGCTGCCAGCGCACCAGGGCTTCGACGCCGATCAGGCGGCTGTTCTGCAGTTCGTGCACCGGCTGGTAATAGACCCGCAGTTCTTGCTGCTCCAGGGCGCGGCGCAGTTCGCCGGCCATTTCCACCCGGTGCTGGGCGTGGGCCGTGAGTTCTTCGGTGTACAAGGCGTAGCCTTCGCGACCAGCGCTTTTGGCCTTGAACAACGCGGAGTCGGCGTTGCGCAGCAGTTGCTCGGCGCTCAGTGCATCGCTGGGGAACAGGCTGATGCCGATGCTGGCGCTGATAAACAGTTGATGACCGTCAAAGATGAACGGCTCTTTCATCGCGTCGAGAATACGTTGTGCCAACGCAGCAGCCTGGACCAGCTGTGGACAACTTTCCGCCAACACCGCGAATTCGTCGCCGCCCAATCGTGCCAGGGTCACGCCGGAGCCAAACAGGCCTTGCAGGCGCTCGCCGACCGTCTTGAGCAACTGGTCGCCGACGTTATGGCCGAGGCTGTCGTTGATGATCTTGAAGTGGTCGAGGTCCAGCAGCAGCAAGGCGCAGCCACGTTTATGGGCCTGCGCCGACGCCAGGGCCTGTTCGGCGCGGTCGGTGAACAGCAGGCGGTTGGGCAGGTCGGTCAGCGGGTCGTGGTGGGCCAGGTGCGCCAACTCGTGCTCGGAATGCTTGATGGCGCTGATGTCGGAGAACACCGCGACGTAGTGGCTGATCTGGCCCTGATCATCGCGGATCACCCGGATGGTCTGCCACTGGGGGTAGATTTCGCCGCTTTTTCGGCGGTTCCAGATTTCGCCGCTCCACTCACCGTCGCGCTCCAGGGTCTGGAACATGGCCTGGTAGAAACTGGCCGAGTGACGTCCGGACTTGAACAGGCTCGGCCGGTGGCCCAATACGTCTTCGCACTGGTAGCCGGTGATTTCGATAAAGGCCCGGTTTACGTGAACAATCAGCCCTTGGGCGTCAGTGACCAGCACACCTTCACGGGTGCAATCGAATACGGCAGCGGCCTGGCGCAGGCGCTCACGGTTTTCCCGCAGTGGCTGCTGGATCAGGTTCGCTCGGGCAAAACGGGCGCAAAGCAGGTAGATCACCAGGGCAGTGAGGCTGACCCACACGTAACCGCGCATCTGAAGCCAGCGGCCCAGTTCCACGGGTTCATCGATAAAGTTGATCAGTACCTGATGGCTGAGCTGAATCCACACAATCGAAACCAGCAGGTACACCAGCCCTGCACGCAGGGCACCTCGGTATGAAAACAGCATATGTTTAGTAATCCTTACTAAAAACCAGATTCGCCCTACAAAGGTTGCGGATTATAGAATAAGAAACATCCAGTCACTCCTATCTGAAAGGGCGGCTGGTTTTATCTGTAGGCTTAGTGATAATGCGCAAGCTGGTTTTTTCTTTATCTGAGGGCCATACAGCCTATGTGGTACAACGGTTTTCTTGACTTGTCGGCCTGGCAACTGGTGGCAGTCACTCTGTTGATGACCCACGTGACCATTGTCGGGGTCACGGTCTATCTGCACCGCTATTCAGCCCACCGCTCCCTGGAGCTCAATGCTGGCCTGAAACACTTCTTCCGCTTCTGGCTGTGGCTCACCACGGCGCAGAACACCCGCGAGTGGACCGCTATCCACCGTAAACACCACGCCAAGTGCGAAACCGTCGACGATCCCCACAGCCCGGTGATCAAGGGTCTGTCCACCGTGCTGCGCAAAGGCGCCGAGCTGTATCGCGCCGAGGCCGAAAACCCCGAGACCCTGCGCATCTACGGCAAGAACTGCCCGGAAGACTGGATCGAACGCAAGCTCTACACCCCCTACCCGCTGTTGGGCGTGGCGATCATGGGCGTGATCGACCTGCTGCTGTTCGGCACCATCGGCATCACCATCTGGGCCATCCAGATGATGTGGATCCCGTTCTGGGCCGCCGGTGTGATCAACGGCCTGGGCCATGCCATCGGCTACCGCAACTTTGAATGCCGCGACGCGGCGACCAACCTGATTCCCTGGGGCATCATCGTTGGCGGCGAAGAGCTGCATAACAACCACCACACCTACCCCAACTCCGCCAAGCTGTCGGTGAAGAAATGGGAGTTCGACCTGGGCTGGGCCTGGATCAAAGTGTTCAGCTTCCTGCGCCTGGCCAAGGTGCAGCGGGTCGCGCCCATCGCCCACCAGGTCGAAGGCAAGGGCCACCTGGACATGGACACCGCCATGGCGATCCTCAACAACCGCTTCCAGATCATGGCGCAGTACCGCAAGTTGGTGATTGGCCCGCTGGTCAAGCAGGAACTGGAGAAGGTCGATCACTCGGTGCGTCACCAATTCCATCGCGCCAAGCGCCTGCTGTCCCGGGAAACCAGCCTGCTGGATGACCGTCACCACGTGCGTATCCAAAGCATGCTGGAACACAGCCAGGCCCTGAAAGTGATCTACGAGAAGCGCCTGGCGCTGCAACAGATCTGGCTGAAAACCAGCACCAACGGCCACGACATGCTGGCGGCGATCAAGGAATGGGTACACGAGGCCGAAGCCAGCGGGATTCAATCCCTGCGGGACTTTGCCCATCAGTTGAAGACCTATTCGCTGCGGCCTGCCGCGGTCTGATACGGCTGTAGCGAGCCGATTTTTTGTGGCAGGGGGAGCTTGCTGTGGGGAGTGGGCTCGCTGTGGCAAGGAAGCTTCTGTGGCGAGGGAGCTTGCTCCCGCTGGAGTGCGCAGCGCTCCCAAGATTTTGGGGCCGCTACGCAGCCCAGCGGGAGCAAGCTCCCTCGCCACAACAAGCTCGCTCCCCATAGCAGCTCCTTCCCCACAGCAGCTCCCTCCCCACCGCAGCTCCTTCCCCACAGCAAGCCCCTAACCCAACAAACTCGCTCCTACATGTTTCTGGCGCCATTTCTTGGTCGCCTCTAATCGGCGCTGATAACGGAACTTCGCAGCAAATTCCCCCTCTCAAACAACACTTCGCCATCCCGGCGGGCCTTGTTGTGACCGCTGCCTAACCCCGCGGCATGCCCAGAGAGAGTTGTGCCGATGGTCCCCGAAAAGACCCTCACCGACATCCCCATACAAGAACAGCCACGACCGGCAGCCGCCGCTACGTTGCTGGCGCTGATGCATGCCCAGGGCGAAGTGGAACGCTTGAGTGAACGCGAGCAACTGCTGAGTTCACTGCTGGTCAGCGTGAATGCCGTGCTCTGGGCCATCGAGTGGGACACCCGCCGCGTGCTGTATGTCAGCCCGGCCTATGAGCGGGTTTTCGGACGTACGGCAGGCATGCTGCTGGCCGACCATCGGGAATGGCGCAACAGCATTCACCCTGAAGACCTCGACTACGCCGAGCACAGCCTGGCCCAGGTGCTGCACAGCGGCGCCGTGGAAGACCGCGAGTACCGCATCATCACCGCCGACGGGCAGATCCGCTGGCTCAGCGACAAGTGCTACATCAGCCAGCAGGCCGAGCCCGGCCAGCCGGTGATCGTCGTAGGCATAGCCGAGGACATCACTGAAAAGAAGCAGCTTGAGCTTGAGTTGCATCGCTTGGCCACCACCGACGTGCTGACCCGCAGCAGCAACCGCCGGCACTTCTTCGAGTGCGCCCACCACGAGTTCGAACGCGCCTGCCTGCAGGGCACGCCTTTGGCGTTCCTGTTGCTGGACATTGATGACTTCAAAGTGGTCAACGACACCTACGGCCACCTGGAGGGCGATCAGGTGTTGCAGCGTATCGCCGAGAGCGGTCGAGGGGTTCTGCGCCGTGGTGACCTGTTCGGGCGCATTGGCGGCGAAGAATTCGCCGCCGTGCTGCCCGGTTGCGCACCGGAGATGGCAATGCAAGTGGCCGAACGCCTGGGGCACGAGATCGCGCAACTGAGTTTCAGCCATGACGGTGAGAGCTACGCGGTCACCGTCAGCCAGGGCCTGGCCAGCCTGACAGCCGAGGATGCCAACGTGGACAGCCTGTTCGCCCGCGCCGACGCCGCGATGTACGAGGCCAAGCGCCAAGGCAAAAACCGCGTACTCGTCGGCTGACGCTACACGATTACCTGTGGGAGCCAGGCTTGCCCGCGATGCAGGCACCTTGGTGTGTCAGTTGTACCGGGATGATGCTATCGCAGGCAAGCCAGCTCCCACACTGGCCCGCATCGCCTGCTAGGTTTTGCGCATACGCGCCAATTCCGGCAAACCCACCTTGAGCAAGCGTGCCGTCTTGCCTTTCGCCAGCGCCTCGACGCCTTCATGCTCGGTCAGCCGCGCCAGCTGCGCCGCCAGGTTCACCACCAGCGCTTCCCGGGAATACACCCCGCCTTCCAGCGAATATATCGCCGCGATCAACTGGCGCAACTCCAGCGGCAAGCGCCAGCGTGTGCGCAACGCCGAGCCATAGGCCGCGCCGAAGGTGTAGAGGGACTCGCCAATGGCTTCGTCATCCAGTTCGCCGCCGCCTTGCAACCAGTCTTGCAGGCACCGCAGCAAGGCCAGGTCGCCGAGGCGATGGAGGATGCCGGCGCTGTAGCAGCGCTCGTGATCAAGGTCGAGCATGCGCGCCAGGCTGCGGGCGTAATCGGCGGTGCGTTGGGAAAGCTGCCAGTAACGCTCGGCGTAATCCTTGAGGCCGGGGTCGCTCAGCACCACGTTGTGCTTGAGGGCCAGCCCCAGGATCAGGTTCATGCTCTGCCCGGCCGCCAGCTTGTGCAGGGCCATGGCCAGGGTTTGTACCGGCGAGCCGTGATACCCGGCGCTGTTGGCGGCGGCGATCAGCACAGCGGTGATTTGCGGGTCCACACGCACCTGCTCTTCCAGACGCCTGAGGTCCAGGCCTTCCGGTTCCAGGCTGTGTTGCACCGCGGCCTGCACGTCGACCCGCAGCGGAGCGCCGTCGGAGGCTTCGCGGCGGCGCTCCAGAAACACCGGCAAGGTCATGCCCGGCGCCAGTGCCGGGACTTCGCAATACACCGTCTCGCCTTCATTCAGCAGCAGGTCTTGCAGGCGCTGGGTCAGGCTTTCCATGTTCAGGGGTTTGGTCAGGTACGCCGTCGGCGCCAGGGGCAAGACTTCGTGCACGCTGGCGCTGTCGTTGCGGGTGCCTAGCAGGATAAACGGCAACAGCGGCGTGCGCCGTTGCTGGCGCACGTTGCGCAACAGGCTCAGGCCATCGACGCCGGGCAGCTCCCAATCGGCGAGGATCAAGTCGTAGGGTTTGTCACGCAGCAGCTCGGCGGCTTGCTGGCCATCGGCGCACACATCCAGCCGTGCGTCACAGCGCACATTCAGCAACACCTGCTTGAGCAAATCCCGAGACCAGGGGTCGGCCTCGGCAATCAGCACACGGGGTACAGCAGGTAAATCAACAGCAGTCATCCAGCACGCTCCATCGGCAATACCAGCACCTTAGACAAAGGAGCCGCCTGGGTACAATGAACAACGGCTGAATACCGTTCATCGGGCACAAAAAAACCCGCCTGAGCGGGTTTTTTGTCGATCAGGTCAACTTTCGATCACAGCTCGGAGAAGCACTCTTCGATGATCGCCAGGCCTTTGTCCAACTGCTCGTCCGGCGAGGTCAGCGGAACCAGCACGCGCAACACGTTGCCGTATGTGCCGCAGGACAGCAGGATCAAGCCCTTGTCGCGGGCCTTGGCCACCACGGAAGCAACGGCAGCGGCGTTCGGCTTGTGGCTGTCGCCATCTTCGAACAGCTCGACCGCAATCATCGCGCCCAGGGCACGCACGTCACCGATTACCGGGTACTTGGCCTGGATAGCTTTCAGGCCGGTGACCAAGCGCTCGCCGACAGCCTTGCAGCGGTCCAGCAGGTGCTCTTCTTCGAACACGTCCATCACGGCCAGGGCCGCGGCGCAAGCAATCGGGCTACCGGCGTAGGTGCCGCCCAGGCCACCTGGGGCGATGGCGTCCATGTATTCAGCCTTGCCGCATACGCCGGCCAGCGGGAAGCCGCCCGCGATGGATTTGGCGAAGGTGGTCAGGTCGGCAGCAACGCCCATCTGTTCCATGGCAAAGAAGGTACCGGTACGGCCGGCGCCGGTTTGCACTTCGTCGGCGATCAGCAGGATGCCGTGCTTGTCGCACAGTTCGCGCAGGCGCTTCATGAAGGCTTTAGGCGCGACGTAGAAACCGCCTTCGCCCTGCACCGGCTCGATGATGATGGCAGCGATGTCACGCGGCTCGGCATCGTTCTTGAAAATGCGCTCGATGCTGGCGATGGAATCGTCCACGCTCACACCGTGCAGCTCGTTCGGGTACAGCGCACGGAAGATACCGCCCGGCATCAGGCCCATGCCGGCCGAGTAAGGCACGACTTTGCCGGTCAGGCCCAGGGTCATCATGGTGCGACCATGGTAAGCGCCGGTGAACGCGATCACGCCGGCACGGCCAGTGGCGGCACGGGCGATCTTCACGGCGTTTTCTACCGCTTCGGAACCGGTGGTGACCAGCAGGGTTTTCTTGGCGAAATCACCCGGGACCTTGGCGTTAACTTTTTCGCACAGCTCAACGTACGGCTCGTAGGCCAGCACCTGGAAGCAGGTGTGCGTCAACTTGTTCAGCTGTTCGGTCACGGCCGCGATGATTTTCGGGTGCAGGTGACCGGTGTTCAGCACAGCGATACCGCCGGCGAAGTCGATGAACTCGCGACCTTCAACGTCGGTCACGGTGGCGTTCTTCGCCGACTCGGCGAAGATCGGGTGAATCTGGCCAACACCGCGTGGTACAGCGGCTTCGCGGCGTTTCATCAGGGATGCGTTGGTCTTGCTCATAAAGTCCTCATTCGCCACTCATCGGGTGGCGTGGTCCAAGGAATACGTGGCGGGGAGGCAACTACGGCAGCATGCGATGATCGACTGCCACAGCTTTCCCGGCCACTACGAATAACGGGGTGAAACACGCAAAGGGACAGCGCTCTCGTGCCCTTTGCGTTTGCAACAATGCCTTGCCGGGCTTAGATGCCCAGGCAGAGGTATTTGATTTCCAGGTAGTCCTCGATCCCGTACTTGGAGCCTTCACGGCCCAGGCCCGAAGCCTTGATGCCGCCGAACGGCGCCACTTCGTTGGAGATCAACCCGGTGTTGACGCCGACCATGCCATATTCCAGGGCTTCAGCCACACGGAACACACGGCCCAGGTCGCGGGCATAGAAGTAGGAAGCCAGGCCGAACTCGGTGTCGTTGGACATCGCGATCACTTCGGCTTCGTCTTTGAAACGGAACAGCGGCGCCAGTGGGCCGAAGGTTTCTTCCTTGGCCACGGCGGCGTCTTTCGGCACGTTGACCAGGATGGTCGGCTCGAAGAAGTTGCCTTCCATCACCTTGCCGCCAGCCAACAGGGTCGCGCCTTTGCTCAGGGCATCAGCGATGTGCTCCTGAACCTTGGCCACGGCCTTCTCGTCGATCAGCGGACCGGTGGTGGTGCCTTCTTCCAGACCGTTGCCGATCTTCAGCTTGGCCACCGCCACTTTCAGTTTTTCAGCGAACGCGTCGTACACCGAATCCTGAATGTACAGACGGTTGGCGCAGACGCAGGTCTGGCCGTTGTTGCGGTACTTGGAAATGATCGCGCCTTCGACGGCCTTATCCAGGTCTGCGTCGTCAAACACGATGAACGGCGCGTTGCCGCCCAGTTCCAGGGAGACTTTCTTGATGTCCTTGGCGCATTCGGCCATCAGCTGGCGACCGATTTCGGTGGAGCCGGTGAAGGACAATTTACGCACGATCGGGTTGCTGGTCAGTTCGCTGCCGATATCGCCGGCGCTGCCGGAAACCACGCTGAACACGCCTTTCGGAATGCCGGCACGCTGGGCCAGTTCGGCTAGGGCGAACGCGGAGAACGGGGTTTGCGACGCAGGCTTGAGCACCATGGTGCAACCGGCGGCCAGGGCCGGGCCGGCTTTGCGGGTGATCATCGCGGCCGGGAAGTTCCACGGCGTGATGGCAGCGGTAACGCCGATCGGTTGCTTGATCACGATCAGGCGCTTGTCCGGCTGGTGGCCGGGGATCACATCACCGTAGACGCGCTTGGCTTCTTCGGCGAACCACTCGATGAACGAAGCGGCGTAAACGATTTCGCCCTTGGCTTCGGCCAGCGGCTTGCCTTGCTCCAGAGTCATCAGGCGAGCCAGGTCGTCCTGGTTCTCGATAATCAGCTCGAACCAGCGACGCAGCTTGTTGGCGCGGTCCTTGGCGGTAAGTGCACGCCAGGCCGGCAGGGCCTTGTCAGCCGCTTCAATGGCACGACGGGTTTCGGCGGCGCCCATTTTGGGCACGGTACCGAGGATTTCGCCGGTAGCGGGGTTGTTGACCTTGATCGTTTGACCGTTGTCCGCATCGACCCAAGCGCCATCAATGAAGGCTTGCTGGCGGAACAACTGGGTGTCTTTGAGCTGCATGTCGGCTTTCCTTAACAGCACCGCGCACGCGCGGAGCGAATTAGAGTTGTTGAAAGGCGCCTTGAGGGCTGCCGTCAGGGAAATCATTCACTGGGCGCAAGCACGTAAATGGCGCACGAAAGGACAAATGTGCGGTTCAGCACCCAGGCAGGAGCGTTTGAAATCTCAAACGAATCCTAGGATCAATGGGGGTGCAGGGCAATAGTCTGTTCGAAAAAAAGAACGAAAACGGCGCATTTGCTCCATTTTTCTGATCAGCGTGTTTCGGGCGAGTTCCACCGTATTGCGCCGAGATGTCCGGCACAGGGCTTCGGCAGCGCTTATTCCTACTGGCAGCAGGCCGAAAAGCGGCATGGACGCCCAAGGTCGACATGGGTATGATGTCGCCCGCACAAGCATCCGTAGCTCAGCTGGATAGAGTACTGCCCTCCGAAGGCAGGGGTCGTGGGTTCGAATCCCGCCGGGTGCACCAGATACAGATGAAAAAGCCCCAGGTCGAAAGGCCTGGGGCTTTTTTGTGGGCGCAAGATAAGGAAGAAGATGCAAATAAAGTAACAGTTTTATGGCTGACCATAAGTTTCTCGACCAGCAAAGTGAAAGCCCGAGTGACGCCACACATCGAAGGGCGGGCGCTTGTATCGGTTTCAAGCAGGAGGGACTTGCACATGCCTAAAGTGATGCACCAATGATCCAGGGTTACCCTAAACCTTGGCAGAGCTACCAGGACCAACTTGAGATATTGATAGCTCGCGGAATGATCGTTACTGAGCGATCTAAAGCCTTGGAGTATCTGGAGCGCATTGGCTATTACCGCCTCAGCGGCTACTGGTTCGCCTTTCGTGAGCGCACCGAGCTGTGCTGCCCACTTATTCAGCACAAAAATCAGAAGCCGAACAAAACCAAACCGGGGCGGCTCCCTCTAGACACTTTCAAACCCGGCACTACCTTCCAAAACGCAGTCGATCTTTATGTGTTTGATAAAAAACTTCGCCTGTTGACCATGGACGCCTTGGAACGTATCGAAATCGCATTGCGAGTGGACATATCCCACGGGCTGGGCAAGCACGAAAAGTTTGCGTATCTAAAACCTGAGCATTTCCATGAAAGTTTTTCTACCCAAATCGACGGGAAAACAGGGCTCACCAAACATCATGCCTGGGTAGGCAAACACGCCGCATTGATCAGCCGCTCGAACGAAGACTTTATCCGTCATAACAAGGAAAAATACGGCCTTCCGTTGGCGGTTTGGGTGGCTTGCGAGGTTTGGGACTTCGGCACGTTGTCGACCCTTTATGCTGGCATGACTGAGGCGGATCAAGATGCCATATCTCAAGAGTACGGGATCAGCAATGGAAGGGTCTTCGCCAGTTGGCTGCGCAGCCTGAACTACCTGCGAAACGTATGCGCCCATCACAGTCGCCTGTGGAATCGGAACATCGTTGATCAGCCAAAACTGCCACCTGAGGAACAGGCTCCTGCATTGGCCGCATTCCATGATGATGCACACCGACGCGCGCGGCCTTTTATGCTCTTGTGTATCACCCACCACTTGATGAAGGTCATCAATCCGTCATCAAGCTGGGGACGACGGCTGAAAGCACTATTGGAGAATGACTTTCCAGACTTGTCCCATCTTGATCTTAATTTGGAGGGCATGGGAGTGGATCACCACTGGCAGAAGCGCGATTGGTAATCGAAAAAATCAAGGCAATAAAAAACCCCTGAGCAATTGCTGCACCGAAGCGCATCAACCGACAGGGGCCGTGTTGCGGATGATTATAAAGGCCGGAAGTTTCTCGTCAACCGCCGGCTGGCGACCTCCACCTCAAGGATTTTTCAACGCCTCCAACCGCGCCGGCAAGTCTTCCTTGGGAAAGCGCTTATGCAACTCCAGCAGCTTCTCATCCGCCACCTTCGTCTCTCCCGCCTGCCGCAACCGCAGGATTTCCTGCAGCCCTTGCTCCAATGGCGGCAGCACAACAGCCGAGCGCTTGCTCATCTTCGCCACCGGCTCATCCGCCAGCGAACCCGCGACTTCTGCCTGCACCTGCGGCGCACTGTCAGCCTGCGGAGCCACGGAGAATCTAGCCATCGGCGCGGCTGCCGGTGCTGGACGGGCCAGTTCCTGCGGAGCGGCCGCGTAAGTGCCTGTGGATAACTCCGGCTGCGGCACCAGCGAGCGCGTGACCAAACCAATCATCAGGGCCACACCCGCGACGGTGGCAAATGCCATCTGCCAGCGCGGCCGTTGGCAGGCCTGTAACCAGCGCTGCCACAGGCTGGGTTGCCGCACCGGCGCTTCACGGTGGGCGGTGGCCAGGATGAAGGCGTCCAAGGAAGCCGGCGGCTCGCCGCGGGTGTGTTGACGGAAATGCTCGATCAGCAGCTCGTCGTTCGAGTCCTGGGTATGTCGGGGGTCAGTCATGCGGGTACCTCCTCGGCCAGCAGTCGGCGCAGTTTCTGCTGGGCGTAACGCAAGCGGCTTTTTACCGTTTCCAGTGGGGCGCCGGTGAGCGCGGCGATTTGTGGCACTTCCAGCTCGCCGTGCAGGCGCAGCAGGAACACTTCGCGCTGGTCTTCGGGCAAGTCTTGCAGTGCGCTGTCCAGGCGCGCCTGGTCGCGGCTCAGGCTTAGCAGTTGCTCAGGCCCGGCGCTGTCGTCGGGCTGGCCGTGAAGCTGCTCATCGTAGCTGTCGTGCAGCGGGTTGTGGATGCCGTGCTTGCGCCAGTGGTCGATCAGGCGGTTGCGGGCAATCTGGAACAGCCAGGTGCGAAAACTCGCCCGCCCCTGTGGCTCGCTGGTGCTGCGGATCAGGCTGAGCCAGGTGTCCTGGAACACTTCCTCGGCCAGTTCGACCTTGTTGCTCAAGGACACCAGAAAACGGTACAGGCCCTGTCGATGCCGCGCGTACAGGGCCTCGAACGCTGCACCGTCGCCGCTGCGGTAACGGGACAGCAGGGCTTCGTCGCTGGGTGAATCCATCAGGTGGCGCACTCCTTTGAGGTGGATCAGTGTTTGGCCGGGGCCTGGAGGCTCTGGGCCAATTCGACCAGCTGCACAAACTCGCCGCGCAAGCCGAAGGGGTCGTCGCCCCGGGCGGAGCGGGCCAGTGCGGCCGTGTCCTTGAAACTCATGGCGCCAGTGTAGCGGCCATCACCCTTGAGTTGCTGGGCGAAGGCGGCCACGGCGGCAGAGAAACGCAGGTCGTCGCTGGGTTTGCTGTTCTGCTGGTTGCTGATCGGGTGTTCGATCAGTCGGCTATCGCCGCCTTCCGCTGGTTTGTAGCGGACTCGCAGCATCGCCAGCTCACCAGTTTTACCGTCAGCCTTAGCCGCCGATGCGTAGCGCAGTGGCTCCAGCCAGCCCTGTTCACCCTTCGGGACAATTTCATACAACGCGGTCACCGTATGCCCGGCACCGATTTCGCCGGCGTCGACCTTGTCGTTGTTGAAATCCTCACGTTTCAGGGCGCGGTTTTCATAGCCAAGCAGTCGATATTCGCTGACCTGTGCCGGGTTGAATTCCACTTGCAGTTTCACATCCCGGGCCACCACGGCGAGGGTCGAGCTGAGTTGGTCCACCAGCACCTTGCGGGCTTCGCGCAGGTTGTCGATATAGGCGTAGTTGCCATCACCGGCATCGGCCAGTTGTTCCATCAGGTGTTCGTTGTAGTTATCCACACCAAAGCCGAGGGTGGTCAGGGACACACCGCTTTTGCGCTGGTCGACGGCCATTTGCTTGAGGCTGTCGAAGTCGCTGACGCCCACGTTGAAGTCGCCATCGGTGGCCAGCAGGATGCGGTTGATGCCTTTGTCGATAAACCCTTCGCGAGCCATTTGGTAGGCCATTTCGATCCCCGACGCGCCTGCGGTGGAGCCGCCGGCCGTAAGTTGGTCGATGGCATTGCGGATGGTGGTTTTGTCGCGGCCCGAGGTGGGCTTGAGCACCACCCGCGATTCGCCGGCGTAGACCACCAGCGAGACGCGGTCCTGGTCGCGCAATTGGTCCACCAGCAGTTTGAGGGTGCTCTTGACCAGCGGCAGGCCTTCGCGGCGATTCATCGAGCCGGATACGTCCACCAGGAACACCAGGTTAGCCGGAGCCAGGTCCGCCACGGCGTGGTCCGAGGCCTTGATGCCGATGCGCAACAGTCGGGTGTGGGGGTTCCAGGGTGACGGTGCTACTTCCGTGGTCACGCCAAAGGGCGAGCCGTCGGTAGGCAGAGCGTAGTCGTAGGGAAAATAATTGACCATTTCCTCCAGTCGCACGGCACCTTCGGGTGGCAGGCTGCCTTGATTGAGGAAACGTCGTACGTTGGCATAGCTGCCGGTGTCGACGTCGACGCTGAAGGTGGAGACCGGTGTTTCGGCCACGCTGCGGATCGGGTTGTCCGGTAGGTTCTGATAGTGCTCCCGAGGCTCGGTCTGGTATTGCATGGCGATCGAGTCGTTCATGACCAATCGCGAAGCCATCGGTGCAGGCGCAACCCTCCGCTTGACCATGGCCCCCTGGACGCTGGCGGGCTCACTTTGCACCTCCACGACAGGCGCCGACTCAGCGGGCTTGGCCACGTCACGGGATGAAGAAAGCCCACACCCGGCAAGCGCCACCAGCAGGGTCACGGTGAAGCCTTGGGCGGCAGGACGCAACAGCAGAAGAGGACGGGACATGGACTGAACCTCGTGAATGAATGATCCGTTCACAAGGTCAGACGCAAGGCGCTGGCGATTCGGGTTAAAGCAACTTAGAGCGACGGAATATTTCCTGTCGCCGCCACAGTCGCCACCGGGACACGCTCGTTAGGCGCAGTTACGTCATACACATGCTGCTCACAGCCCTTCCCGACAATCACGAATTCCACCAGGTAAACCTTTTGCTTCTCAGGCTTGAAGGTCGAACTCATGGGGCCGCATTCATACACATAGGTTTTGACGAGGCCAACGTAGTTGGCGTTGTAGACCCGTGACTCGCCGATCACCTCAAAGGGCTGCCCCGGGTCAGCTTGCACTTCCAACTGCGGGAAGCGTTTGGCGACGGCGCTGTTGCCCACTTCGCTCATCTTGGCGATCCAGCCGAATACCTTGCCGCGACCAGAATCCACCACCGTCCCGAGGATTTCCGGACGCTGATCTGCATCGGAACTACGGCGTACGGAGAACTGCACCGGGTAGGTGAAACCGGTTGCCTTCATGATGACCTTGGCGTGTTCGGCGTCCACCTCGACCTTTTTCTGCTGCAACTGGACGCCGTCCGTCAGCAGGCTTGGCGAGGAGTTCCTGGCAGTGGAGTGGCAACCGGCCAAGGCCAGGGCGAGGATTAGGAGTGAGGTCTTTTTCATGGGTAACTTCCTTGAACACAATTAAAAATCTGGCTCGGGCTACGTGGGAGAACCGCAGCCCGATGCCGTTTTCTATCGGCCGTAATCCTTAAAACGCGTACCGCGCCTTGAGCATCACCCCATCCGCATCAAACCCACTGCGGGCCTGGCGGGTGTAGCTGGCCCCCACGGTAAAGTCCGACACCTGGTAGTTCACGCCGACACTGGCTTCATAGCTGTCACGCGCCACCGAAGCGCCGGTGACGGTGAACGCAGAACCGCCGAGCACATAGCTGGAGGTTTGTGCGACGCGATCACCCATCAGGTCGTGATACGCCATCAAGGTGGCTTCCGGCTGCAGGCTGCCGGCGCCCATTGGCAAGTTGGCCGCCAAGCGCACACCTGCGCCCAGTTCGCCCACTTCATAGCGTTGCGACTGGGTGCTCAGCGCGGCCGAAGAACCCTTCTCGTCGAAACCGTCCATGCGCACGTTGGCGTAACGCGCTGCCACACGCGGCTCAATCACCACGGCCTGCGACGGCTTGAAGCTGTAGCCGCCGATCACACTCGCAGACAGCACATTGCTGTCGTAACTGCCCTTGGCTGTGGTGCCGGCGATATGGCGTTTGCTGTCGTTGTCGTTATGGCCATAGCTGAGGCTGCCGTCGACAAACCAGTTTTGCAGCGACCAGTTGCCGTACAGCGACAGCGCATGGCCCTCCACGTCGGTCTTGTTGCCGAGGTCGGAATGGATGTTGGAGTTAAGGTAGCTGTACGCCACGCCCAACGTGGTGGTGTCGTTCAAGCGTCCGTCCACACCCACGGCCATGCCGCTGCTGTTGGCCGAGTAGCCGTTGTTGCCGCCACGCCCGTCCTGGTCCATGTTGCTGCTCAGGCCCTGCACCCACACGCCGCCGGTTTGATGGCTTTCGCGCTGGTCGGTGAGGCGGTTGAAGATCGCGCCGTTGACCACGGTCTGGCCCGACAACGCCACGTCCAGGGCGCCGCGGTTGACGTCCGGCTTGAGTTGTTCGCTGACTTGCGCCAGTTGCTGCGCAGTACCGGCGTTGGCCAGGGCCTGGAACACTTGATCGTTCTGGTTGAGGTCGCCGAGCACGTCATTTTTGAAGGTATTGACCGCCGTGGCCGCTGCGGCACTGGCGCCCACGCCGGCCAGCTCTTGCTGCACTTGCTGGTTGTCCTTGACCGCCACCACCGCCTTGACGGTTTGCGCGTCGGCCGAGTAGCTGAGCACGTCGAGCAACGACGACGAACTGGCGACCGACAGGCCGTTGTTCTGCACACTGTTGGCTTGCACCAAGGTGTATTGGGTGCCGTTGTTGGTGCGTGCGAAGTCGCCTGGCTGCGCGCTCACCGTCAGCTTCGAGGCCTGGGCGAACGTGGCGTTGCCATTCACGTTGAGGTACGGCGTGGTCGGCACGACGCTGTCGGACAGGTGCATATCGATGCCCGCGCCGTTGGCAACGTTAAGGTCGCCGGTGATCGTGGTGCCCGGGGCGGAAAGGTTCAGCGAGCCGGAGTTGATCGAGACAGGGGCGATGATGCGGCTGCCGGTGAAATCGGCTTGGCCTGCGACATTCACCGCGCTCAAGTTGAGCAGGTCGCCGGTGATTTTGCCGCCGGTCCAGTTCAGCGTGGCGAGGTTGGCGGCGTCGATGGCGGTGCCGGAGTTACTGCGGATCTCGCCGGCTTGCTGGTTGATTTCGAAAGGCGAGGTTTGGTACTTCGCGTCCACCAGGATCGCCGTGCTGTCGGCCTTGATCAGGCCACGGTTGACGATGCCGCGTGCACCCGTCTGTGGGTTCAGGGTAAAGGTCGCCCCGGCCAAATTAATGGCCACCGCGTTGGTGCCGTTGGCTTCAATAGTGCCGGTGTTGAGCACGTAATCGTAAGTACCGGAGTTGAACTGTACGGCTTTGGCCAGCCCGCCATTGACCGTCACCAACCCGCTGTTTTCGATGCGCAGGTCACTGGTATCGGTTTCAACCTCGATGCCCAGCGCTTCCTCACCGGTGACGCGAATGGTCCCCGAGTTGAGAATCTTGCCGCCGATGGTCACCGGCATATTGTTGTGAGTGTCCAGAATCAGGCCATAGCCGTAGTAGGACGTCACGTCCACCAGGCCGGAGTTGACGACATCGCCGCCTACGGTGGTGCCGTTGAGGTAGATCCCCTCGCCGTCGCTCTCGGGGCCGGAACCCGGCACGTCGACGGTGATGATGGTGCCCGTGTTGATCACGTTGCCGCCGACGGTGGCAGCGCCTACCTCAAACCCTTCGGCCCAGGTCTGGTTGGTCAGCCTGATCACACCGGACTGAATCACATCGCCGGTGATAATGCCGCCACGGGCTCTGAGATCTGAGTCAATCGCACCGTCCACCACGAACCCGCGGATGTTGAGGCCACTGCCATCAATGGTGTAGTCGGCGCGGTTGATCAGCGAGCCCTGAATATCGGTCTCGGCAACACTCGCCCCATCGACATAACGCTGGGTGGCCACCACATTGCGCGAACCGACCAAGGTCACAGGCTCGTTGAACACTTGGCCTTTCCACTTGTTCTGGCCGCTGCTGACGTCAAATTCCACCGCAGCAACGTGCGCGGCGCCTGCGCTGACCATCAAGGCCAACAGGGTTTTCTGGAACGGCTTACGCTTCATCTAAAACTCCATGAACTACAGTCAAAGCCGCCAATAAGCCCGGCGGCTGTAGGTGTACTGAGCGAAGGATCACTTGATCCGAGTGCATGCCCCCAAGGCGTCTTTCTGCAACGCAGGCGCGAGCGAGTGCACCGCAGCGGGCGGTGGCAGAGAAGTGAATGAGAGGGCGAGGTTCACATTAATCCTTAATGTATTTTGAAAACGCTGCAGTCCATGCAGCCCGACCGGTTGCGGGTGGGCGGGGTAAAGACACTGGAATATACAAAATGTTCAAGATGCCCTGCGGTTTCGGTCAATAACACCCGCGCCGACATCAGCCACCGCAAGCCACGGGGCGATGTCGAGCCTATCGCGGAGTTACTTGAGCTCCTTCACCAGATACCCACCGGAGATCTGCGTGATACCCGTCAACGCACGGCGCAATGCCTCAGGATCAGTGCGATAAGTGAGCGGTGTGTAGCCGTAGACGTTCTGACCATTGAACGGCGTGACCGTCTCCACCGTGCGCCAGAGCATCTCGTCGCCACGGTCCATACGCGCCACCACGGTGAGCGTTGGGTAGACCACGCTGCTGAAACCCTGGGTCAGGCGAAAGCCCCACTCGCCCACCGTTAGTTGAATCTGTGCATCGGCCGGCTCGTCGTCACCCACCACCTTGAGCGATGACGTCTTACCCAAGGCATCGATAAAGGCCTGCTTGAGCAACACGCCCAAGTCGATATTTTCGGCGTCCATCACCGTGAGGATCGCGGCCGGCGTCGACATCTCGGCCAGTTGCCCCGCCTTCATGCCGGCGGCAAACCCCGCGCCGCTCAAGGCCGCCGTGCCCAGCTTGGACGCGCCGCTGGCCATGCCGACGCCCGCGCCAAGCCCGGCGCCCAGGGCCGCACCCCAGGCTTGTTCACGGCCCATGTAGACCATGTTCTTTTCCCATTTTACGGGCAGCACCTTGACCGTCTTGACCTGTGCGCGATGCTCGGGCGTGAGGGGCTGGCTGACGCAGCCGCCGAGGATGAGGGTGGAGAGGAGAATCAGGAGAAGGTTTTTCACATCAGTCCTTTAATGTTGGTGGTGGTGAACGCGTTTAATCAACGCCAGTGTGTCGGCAATGGGGGTGAAGACATGAGGCCTTGTGATTGGGCCAGTACTTTGCTGCCTTGCGTGGGTTTGGGTGCGGGCTTATAGTCCGGGCCGTCGCCCATATGGCGATTCAGGTTTGGCGACCTGACAACAGAGCGCAAAAGCATCCCGCTTCTATGCAGGTGTTTTTGCACCCGCAAAGCTGTGCATGATATGGCGGCTGTGCGCGGGAGACCTTCGGGTCTGCCGGTTTACTCTGTTGCCGGTTCGCCAACCTGCGTACAGCTGCCACCCATTCGTTTGGCGACGAATGAGTGGTGGCTTAATCCACCAACAGAGTACTGACAATGAATCGATACATGCCCCTCACGGGCCACGACTGCACCGCCCCCGCCCTGCTTATCGACACCCATGCGCCCCTCGATGTCCTCCACGACGCCGCCGTGTACCGGATTCGCGCCGTCACCCAACTGCTGGAAAACCTGGCCTTTCGCGAACAGCTCAGCAGCGATGCTGTGGTGCTTCAAGACTTCGCCCAATTGCTGGCGATTCCGCTGCGCGATGGGTGTGATTTGCTGGATGTCATCAGTCGCAGGCTCAATACCGATCCATCCTGAGTAAAAGCCGGGCGGCCTGGGTGCCGCCCGATTTATAGTCGTAGACACGCTTAAGCGGTCAAAGGGTCAAAGGGGACGGATTTATTTAATCAACTCATCTGGAGTTTTATATATTTAAATAAATCCGCCCCCTTTACGTTCACTACAATTAACAAGAGACATTCAAACCGCAAGCAGAGATAAAATCACGTATAGGTATATCAAGAAAGCTACTCTCTCCAGCGGAAAGAACATCTTGCAATGTGACGATGCCTTTTTCAAAGTCCAAAGAAACGTCAAAGCAATTAAACTCGAACTCCCTGAGCAGAACGCTCTTTGAGCAAATCCGCTCATCAAAGGCATCTTTCAAAATAGAGCGAACGCTGTCGTCCAACTCTTGGGCGACAAATCGCTCTATTAGTGTACCGCCACTACTCATAACTATTCCTAACTAGTACGTGAATGCAGTCTGAATCACACCATCCCGAACATTTATTTTGACTGTCGATGTTGGAGCGCCTGAGACGTTTGTTCCAATCACCTTACCTGCGTTGTACTCAATAACGTGCCCACCTGGCCCATTAGGAGTTACCTTCCCATACCTCAGTGCGTTATCAACATGGGTCAAAGGGGACGGATTTATTTAATCGACCAAATTGGAGTTTTTTTAAAATTTAATATTTAAATAAATCCGCCCCCTTTACGCTAAAGCAAACATACAGTTCGTTACAGAAACACTCTAGTACATATAGCAATTTTCATCACTGCCACCCTCGGGCTGCCATGCCCTAATAATACCTTCCTCGGAAACCAACACCGAATAACGGCAATCCCTGATCCACGTAATATAGATCCGTTTATTTTTTCCTTCAGCAACAACCCGATCAAACACGCGATTTTTATTAACTGGCGACCATAGCGACCCGCCACAATCTCGCTGACAAATGGAGTGATTATGCGAATCCAGCGTAGTTCCCACCCACGCGTCTTTACTGTTCTTCCATCCAGAGTACGAAGGCGCACAGCCCGTGATTAAAAAAGCGACTAATACAAAGAGACTAATCTTGCGCACGTTTTTTCTCCGCTTCGATTTGGGGCCGATATTTGTCATAGATAGCAGCATAATTAACAAATAGTGCCGGAGGCATACTTCCGAGATTTTCAAAAACTGACATTTTTGTCCCTTTGGGTCAAAGGGGACGGATTTATTTAATCAACTCATCTGGAGTTTTAAATTGTTTAAATAAATCCGTCCCCTTTACGTACCAAACTATTTAGCTTTATAACGAATATCCTCTCGCATAAGTCGTAAAACCTCAGACCAATTCCACAGTATCCCTGGAATATGATTCTCAGGCACCAGCTTTCCGCGGTCACTTTCAGGAAAAAACTTCATTGCCGCTTCGCAATGGCTATAGAATAAATTGAAGCAATCGTCCTTAACATTGTCTAAGACGATGAAGCTCTGCGCTTGCTCATCTAATGCCTCATATATCTTTCTCATACAACTATATTGCTCATGAGTGAAGAATGCTCTTGTTCCTTCGACAATACAATCAAACACCCCCCCTGAAGTCCCCCAGCCTGAAGATTCATTTATCGATATATACATACCCATAGAGGTCACCGCAAAATTAATATCTTGTTTTGTTGCTCTTTTGGCAGCAACTTAATCCAGCCATTGACCATTTCTTGGTTACTAGGCGTAAGGTTTCTATAGTTGATAGGTCAAAGGGGACGGATTTATTTAATCGACCCATCTGGAGCTTTTTAAGCTTAATATTTAAATAAATCTGTCCCTTTTACGTAGGATAGATTTGTGGGGATTCCTCAGGGTCCGCCCCATAATAATTTCGCTTTGAATATATCAGGAACTAGTTCAAAAAGAGCCCGAATTAATTTCAGATGCCCCCAGTAATTTGGTGAAATATCATCACTACAATTATCAAAGTAATACTTAGCCTGATGATTTAAAAACCATATGTCATGCTCGGAAAACTCAGAATTCAACAAACTATTGGCAAGGTTATGCACCAACTCTGCTTCAAAATAACAAGACCTATCTTTACCCTTTATTTTTTCATCAAGAGTCTGAATATTTCTTATATAAGGCAACGCTAGAGAAAACATCCTGACGTATATTTCATTTTTTTTCATATGTGCAATCATCATTTTCTCACCGGCATGGACTGGGCCCCAGCGGGGGCATTTCTCGTCTGAGTCCAAGATTGTCCGCATCCTCAATTTCACGGTGAGTCAGCCAGTTGTACGTCGAGGCTTTTTGGGCGATCTCCGAGCCCTTTTCAAGATCACCATCAACGGCTGCAGCTGCTAACAAGCCCGTCAGTTGCGACAGCACCAACGTAATGTCGTCATTACCGCGTGCTGCCCAAGCCAGCTGGTTGATCAGTGCCTCATTCAGTCCGGCAGCCGCAGCACCGGTTTTGAAGTCGCTGCCAGTCGCTTCGCCAGCAGGCCGACCATTAACGCGAGGAAATAGGCGTCAGACCACTATTCTTCTATGTTTTTAAAGAGCAACTCTGCCAGCCTTAAAACGTGGTCTGCCCCCTATCCCCCGGTTTGACCAGAATTTGTTCATTCCTTTTCTTCAAGATAGGGCCAATATTCTAAGCTCCCGGTTTTTTTTATCCAAACCCGACCGCATACAGGACAAGTAATAACATCTCTACTAGCTGCATCTATACGATCAAAAAACTCTTCAAAAGAGAGTTCCCCCTTATCTGCCTGTTCCGCCAAGCTATATAACAACTTATTTGGAACAAGAGTAAACTCCTCCGAAACAGGAGAATTAATCAGGCTAATAACATGAGAGCATCTACATGAAAACTTAGCCATTCCTACCTCCCTAGCAGGCTATTAATAGCCTGCCTATCCAACTGAATAGATTTCTCCCCCTGCGAGAAAATCACTTGATTCAAAGGAATTGGCTCCCCCCCTTTGCTTTTCCCAAAAGCAGCAGCAGCAGACTTGTACATATCTACTTTGCTAAAGTTCTCAGGAACAACAACAACTATCGAGCTAGCCTGTCCCTGAACCACCTTCTTCTCGATCTCTCGAGAAATAGTCTTGGGGTTCAGATTATTTGGCGCATAAACATCCACCTTTCCAAGCTCCTGAACATTGAATTCAGCGGTAGGCACACCAGATATGCCTTTTTTGCTTGCCTCCAAGGGCACATGAACATCGTAGCCAAGTTTCTGGATAGCGTTCAGTCCTTGTTGTTCCGAAACGCTCAGACTCTCAAATGTCTTCCCGTTCTCGAAGGAAATGCTTCCCTGTCGAGGAACTATGGAGGTCCCTGACCCTTTTGCACCAGCCTCCTTTACCGGGTGAGCATACGCCATGCCAGCCTCAGCATCCGGCGAGACTGTCGAGGTGTATGGCGCCTTTCCTGTGTCCAGCCCTTTTGCACCATTAACTCACAGAGATAAGGCTCACCCCCTCGCTGATCACTATTTCCTCTGGGATCTCATCATAGACAAAAAGCTCATCACCTAAGTTTAAAATGGATAGGCAAAAACCATTATCAAACGAGAGAGCAACGCCTACCACTACGTCTTCCGCTAAGGACTGTACAAGCGATGCTGACACTAACTTCCTTCCTACAACATCGGAGAAATAAAGCTCACCAGAGATACAAAAAATATCTTGCCTACCGTATTCACCTAGATCGCAGCTTGAAATCGGACTCAAAGAAAAACAGAGAGATGCACCATCAGGTCCGCCATAGAGCTTCCCAATTTCAGAATTTTCAAATAGAAGGCCAACCTCTTGAGGGGCAGAATCCCTCTCGGAAGAGAACACATGGAATAGAGCATTTACTGACAGTAGTTTCTTCCCGAGCACTGTTAACAGCCAGGCAATCATAAGTTCAGGAAAGTTCATTACCTGACGCCTCCCTTCAATGCGCTCTGTACAGATGGATTCTGAGTTACCCCATCCTTCAGGATAGTAACGAACGTTCCATCAGGCTTGGTAATAACCACATCATTACCCTTAACTCTGAAAAACACATCACCCCGTGCGCCATTTGCTCCTTGCCCAGCAAAAGTCCCAGGGATTACTTTTTCAGGGTTACTCCCAACGTCATGAATTTTATCAAGTACCATTTTACGATCTGCTGGGCTAGCCGCGTTGCCGCCGAAATCTTCAACGTGCTTACCGAGCTTTTTACCTAGCTGCTTCGAATCTACCTTAAATGCTGCACCAGCACCTACGCCACTTGCAGGAATAGATGTAGCACCAGGTTTCGGAAGAAGACCGGACACTTCCCCTTTTGCACCATCACCCTTTTATACGTTCTAAGAACTCGGCCATTGCCTGTGGATCACGCTCCACAAGCTCTTCAATCAAACCTTCGGCTGCCCAATGCAGAATCATGTCCCCTCCTCCGCCATCCTTGCAGAGGATGAGATCACTTGACAAAGACGAGTCAACAACATTGACTTCTCTATCGCTGAGTACCATCAGACCGCCGTAACCATCATACGGAATGACCCAGTAATAGCGCTCGCTCTCTATCCAGTAAATCCCAAAAACCTGGACAGGCTCTTCACGCCCAATTTCTCGAATAATCATATCCACATCACTCAATAGTCCTACCGGGCTGCAGCACAGGGGGCAGCTGCTGCGGCGTGGTAATTTTCATATCGTATGCTTTACCGGTGGCGGAGTTGTACTGGTAGTGGAGGGTTATATTTTCTCCGCTAGGCAGACGGTGACTTACTTCCATTTTTCTCCATCCCTCACTCCGAGGGAAGTCTTTATCGCCCGCCAGTTTTGTATCACGACCGGCTGAGGGATTTTCTATCACTCTGTTCCACAAAATCTGCTCGTTCAGATCTCTTGGCGCAGTTGACTGATAGCTCTTTGCTGTTGAATGCGTTGCATAGTCTGGAAGGCCAGCAGAAAACTCATCGGCAGCATTTTCTCGACCATAATAATCTCTATTTACGCTAGACCTTTCAGTAACAGCATTCGGGCTATATGGATCATCCACAATAGTTGGTTTACCGCCACTGAAACCACTAGAACCGCCACCTTTTGCACCCGCTAACTCTACCCTAGCAACAACCTTAGCAGTGACTTTTTCGAGGATCAAGGCGCCGCCTTTTACCGCACCGCCAACCCCAGTCACAAGCGATGCCACGTCGCTTATCAACTTCCCAGTTTCACGTCCCGCATTAAAAGACCCGCCCGGCCCAGCCCTCTCATACTCCTCACTCAGCTTATTAATGCGATCAATGTACGACTGCTTGACGGACTCCGATACATTTCCCAGCACATCGCCACTATCAAACAAGGAGCTCAGCGAGCGATAGGTTTCTATGGGACTGCCGACAACATCGATGACGCCCTTCACTGTATCGACAAGCCCTTCTGGCACTCCTACCAGCGCTCCCGCCCTAAAACTGATGTCCTGGCCCTTGTCGACGAGAAACCACTTTGCCTCAACGCCAGCTTCACATTTACCCGTCGGGCACGCCGCCTTTTCCTGAGCTTTCTGAGCTTCTTGTTGTTTGCTCAGATAGTTGTTCTGAACAGCATTAGTCCCCGCCTGCGCGCCCGTCACTGCCCCGCTCAGGTCGCCGCCAGCAATCCCACCCGCCAGACCTGCGGCCAAACCAGACAACGCTGAAACCGTATCTTTCTGCTCCTGCGTCAGATCCGCCGTTTTCGTGCCTGGGTAGAGTTGGTGGGCGATCAGCTCGCCCGTCGCAGCCCCGGCACCGCCTGCGAGCGCCGAGTTGCCCTGTGCCTGCGCGATCACCGCACCCAATACGGCATGCGCCATGGTGTTCAGTGCAGCGTTATTTCCGGTAGTCTTCTTGATGACTTGTGCCAGATACGGTGCCGATGCGCCCGCAATGGCTGAACCGATATCGCCTCCCACCAGCCCTTGCAATGCTGCCGTCACCGCCTGCGCTACACGCGGGTAATTGCCGCCGACCCCGTAGTCCGCCATGATCCGTTGATAAGCGTCAGTGGCAATCAGTTGTTTCTTGTAGGCGTCGACGTCCTCTTTTTTGGCATCTTTTCCAGGTTCCTTGATGCCACGCTTATCAAGTTCAGCACGCGCCTCTTTATCAGCATCGATCTGGCCTTGGGTTCGAACGATGTCTACTGCCTGAGTACCAATATCCGCAATCAACTGCACCTGCCGCAGGCGCTTCTGCTCTTTCTCCTTATCGAAGATGGGGCTGATGCTGCCGTTGGCGTGTTCAACATCGTGGCTCAGTGTTGCGACGTCCTGCTGCTGTTTGACAGGATCGCGGATGTCGAGGGTGCCGTTGGAAATGGCCGATGACGTGGTGCCGCTGTCACTGTCGCCATGATTGAATGCGATCAAGCTGCCAGAGGGCATATTGCTGATGAAGGCATTTGCGCTGCTTGCGCCACTGCTGACGCTGGCGCTCTGCAACTGGCTCATGTAATCAGCTTTGTTCTTTAAAACGCTCCAGCCAAGCGTGCTGGTGCTCAGGCGGTTTTTGTCTGCCGTTGCAGTACTGGCGATCACACTGCCATCGAGTTGCGTGTGGTTGCCTACGTCGATCTGGTAGCCGCCCTTACCGCCAAACAGGCCAGTTTGTTCCTGCACACTCTTATAGTTGGAGTCGATCTTGCTCTTGCTGATGCTGAGCGAACCGCTGCCCGTCATGGTGCCAAACGTGAAACTTGCGCCACCGCTGACATCGGTTTGTTTGGACTTGTAGTCATCGGTGTCTTGCAGACTTTGCAGCGTAAGATCGCGGCCCACCGCTGCCTTGATCTGGTCTGCACTGACCTGCGCACCTTTGAGGGTAGTGTCTCGCCCACTGATCAGGCTGACTTGCTTGCCCGCATCCAGCGTCGTTTCCGTCCAGGTTGTGCCATTGCCTTTCTCGCTGCCGGTGCCCTTGTTGGCATTGGCGAAGATGCTAAGGCCAGCACCATTGGAACTCGCCCCAAAGCTAAGGCCAACGGCTCCGCCGCCACTGCTGTTCTTGCCATCGAGTTTTTGTGTGTTGGAGGCGGCTTCCAGGCGGATATCACGCTCGGCCGCCAACCGCATTTCATTACCGGCCTGGAGCTTGCTGCCCTGGACACGGATGTCTCCATCTTCGCCAGACGTGCCATTGCCGGTAGCGACGATGCTGAGGTTGTTGCCGCTGGTGAGGCTGCTGCCTTGGCTTACCGTTTGTTCTTGGGTTTGTTTGGAGCTGGACTTCTGCGAACCAAGCGAGATGGCAATGCCGACAAACTCACCGGCGTTAGCGCCGGTCATACCGCCATTCTGCTGCGCCGCCTGCCACGCCTGCACACCCGTCAACCCCGCCTTTACACCCTGCAGCGCCGAGAGGCGCCCGTCGTCCTCATTCTTGGCTTGTTTGGCAGTCTGGTAAGCGGAGTCCACCGCGCTACCCACGGTGCCGGATAGCGCCAGGGTCAAACCACTGGTTTTGCTCTTGGAGGTCTGCTCGCTGCGGTTGTTGTTCTCGGAAGCCAGGATGCTGACATTTTGCCCAATCAGGCTGATGTCCTTACCGGCAACCACGTCAGAGCCGCGAATGGTCAGGTCTTTGCCAGCCTGAATATCCACGCTGCCCAGCACACTGCCGATGTTGCTGGCCCGGGTGGTCTCGGTGCTGCTGGTGAAGGTGTTCTGGTTGCTGCTTGAACCCAACATCACGCCGATGCCGCCGCTGCTCATCAAGCCCGATTTTTTGGTCGAGGACGAATGGCTTTGTTCAAAGGTTTCCGTCGCCCCATCAATCACCACATTGCGACCGGCAATCAGGCTGGTGGCGTTGGTGGAAACCACGTCGCTGGCGGTAGTACCGATGTCACGGCCAGCACGCACGACCACGGTATCAGCGCTGATGGAAGAGCCCTGCTGGCTGATCTGGTTACTGCTGTCGATGCGCGTTTTCTGGGTGCTGGACAGCAACCCTTTGCTGGTTTTGGTTTTGCGGTAATAGCTGTAGTCGCTGTCTCGCACAGCGTTCAGCGCCAGGTCATTGCCTGCGTACAGGTAGGCTTCCTTGCCGGCACTCGCACGGCTGGCGCTGACCACGAGGTCGTTACCGGCACTGAGGGAGAGGTTCTCACCGGCAACCAACGATGTGCCCACTTGCTGAACGTGGTCTTCCTGGCTGGTGACCTTCTTGGAATTAAACGCCGAATGCTGTTCATTCGCCGCCGACGCCAGGTTCACATTGCCCTTGGCTACCAGCGCCAGATCACGCGTGGCATTCAACTGGCTGCCGATGGCACTGATATCCCGCGCAGCCACCACCTGGAAGTCGCGCCCGGCTTCAATCACGGTGCCGTACTGGTTTGCGCTGCTGCTGCGCATGTAGGTGCTGGCGGTGTTGGCATTGCGCTGTTCGGCGGTAGCCAGGTTTACATCGCGCCCGGCTTGAACGCCCAGGTCGGCGCCGCTTTTGAAGGCGCCGCCGGTGCTGTTGACGTCGCGCCCGGCTTGCAGGGTGAGGGTGTTGGCGGCTTCGATGCGGGCGGCGTTGTCGACGAAGTCGGTGCGTTCGGTGCGGTAGCCGCTGCTGCTCTGGTGGCTGGTGACGGTGCGCTCGTTGAGTACATCGCCATTCACTGCGCTGACGCTGACGTCGCGCCCGGCGATGATGCCGCCGGCGCGGTTGGTGAGGTTGTTGCCGGCGAGCAGGTCGAGGCGGTTGCCGGCTTGAGCAAGGCCGCTGTTGACCATGTTGCGCCCGGCGCTGGCAGCCAGGTTGTTGGTGGCGCGCAGGGTGCCGACGTTGTTGAGGTCGGTGCCGCTGACCAGGTTCAGGTCGTTGCCGGTGATGAGTGCGCCGTTGGGCGCCAGGCGGTTGTTGGCCTGGGCCAGGTAGAGCACGGGCACCAGCACTTGCTGGCCAGCGACGGTGGCGTTTTCCATCCACACGATGTCGTGGGTCAGGGCCGCGACTTGCTCGGCGGTGAGGCTCACGCCTACGGCCAGGTTAAGCGCCTGTTTGGTGCCGATGGCGTTGTCCATCAGGTACTTGAACATTGAGGCGTCGCTGGTCTGACCATCGATGAAACGCTGGCCAGTGCGGGCGATGACGGCTTGCTGGATCAGGCGTTGTTCATACAACCCATCGCCCAGGCGCTTCTGGGCCTGGTCCGGGTCGAAGCCCAGTTTGGACAGCATGTAATCAGAGCTTAAAAACTGGCTGAGGTTGGTCAGCAGCGGGTTGGTTTCGATCAGGAATTTCTGTGGATTGGAGACGAACTGGCTGTCTGGCAGGCCTTGTACGCGGTTGATCACCACGCCGTCGGCCGAGGTGCCGCTGCCGGGTACGACCGGGCCGGTAACCGGCGTGCGGTCTAAGCTGCCGCCGCCCAAGGTCCAGCCTTGCGAGCCAGTACTGGCCGGCGCGCTGGCGCTTTCACCACTGAGGCGGAACAGCCCGCCCTGCCCGCTGGGCAAGGTGAAGCCGGGCAGACTCAACGGGTTGATCTGCTGTTGAGCGAGGTCAGGCGGCAGTTGCTGGTTGAGGGTGACGCGGGTGGAGTAACCGGCTGCGCCACTGGCACCGGTGGCGCCGGTGGTGGTTTTGGCGCCCGCACCGATGTAGTTGTAACCCAGGCGTACCACGCTGTTGTCGATACCGGCTTGCGCCTTGACGTCTACCGCGCCGGCAGCCTGAATCACTGCAGCGTAACGTTGGTCGTCACTGGCGATTTTGGTGACTTTGCCGAACTGGGTGTTCTCACTCTCCATCAGGCCGACGAAGTTGGCCACGGTAGCTTCCAGGCCACCGAGGTCATTGGGGTTGTAGCCGGCGCTTTGGTACCAGTATTTGTTGGTGAGTGCGGCGGCGGCGCTGAACCAGCCTTCCGGGTGTTTGGTACGGGTGGAGGTGAAGAGCCGGTAGGTCTCGGTCTCGCCGGTTTCGATGCCGGTGTTGACCAGGTTGTTCAAGCGTGCGGTGAAGGTGCCACCGGCCGCAATCGAGCTGCTGCTGTTGAGCAGATCGCCGCCCGCCAGGGTCATGTTACCGCCCGAGGTGATGCTCGAACCGGCGCTGGCAGCGGTCACCTCCAGTTTGTCGCGGGTCACCAGCTCCCACACGTAGTTGCGCGGGGTGCCGCCTGCTTTGCAGTCGCCGGCGTTAACGTACTTGATGCACGTGCCTTCGGTGGCCGAGGCGGTGTAGACACCTGCGTCATTGACGGTGAGTACCGCCCGTTCATTTTTGATCGAGTTGGCGGACAGGCTGAGGTTGCCGTCACTCTGGATCGTCGATGAACTGTTGATGATGCTGCTGGCCAGGCTGCCCTTGCCGTCGCGGTCGACGCTCAGGTTGCCCATGCTGTAGAGGTCGGCATAGCTGTTGTTCAGCGCATCGACACGCAGGCTCATGTCTGCGCCGCTGAAGATCAGGCCATGGTCGTTGAGCAAGGCGCCGGTGGTGGCGACCAGTCGTTGGCCGCTGCCCAGGGTCGCGTAGTTGTTGAGCGTGCCGGCGTTGAGCAACAGGTCGGTGGCGGCGGTGATGCGCCCGCGGTTGTTGAGCGTGCCGACAATGTTGGCGGTGGTGACGTCGCCGCCGGCAATGCTTGCCGTGTCGCTCAGGGTGGCTTGGGCCGCGCTGAGGTTGAGGCTGCCCAGACTGCTGATGCGCCCGGTACTGTTCAATGCGCCGCTCAAGGTCAGGTCGAGTATGCCGTCGCTGGCGATCAGGCCATGGGTGGTCCAGTTAACGCCGTTACCGGTAAAACGCCGGGCGCCGAGCAGTTGGCCAGTGGCGGTCTGGTCGAGGGTGTCGACGTTGACCGTGAGTTGCCCGGCCTGGATTACGCTACTGTTGGTCCAGTTGCCCTGGGTGATGGTCAAGTCGCCACGGGTGACCAGGCTGCCGCCCACGTCGTTGAGGTTGGCGGGTGCAATGCCGAAATTGCCGGTGCCCACGTGCAGTACGTTGCCGCCCAGGTTCTGGAAGCTGCCGGCGTTGAGGGTCAGGTCGTTGTTAGCGGTCTCCAGCTGGCCGTTGCGGTTGTCGAACAGACCACCGATGGCGAATTCGGTGGTGCCCGCTTTGCCGAGCGCGCGAAGGCGCCCGGTCTGGTTGTCGAGGCTGGCGGCGCGCACCTTGAGGGTGGTTTCGCTTTCGATGATGCCCAGACGGTTGTTGAGTGCGCCGCTCAGGTCCAAGTCGATTTGTTGCGCGGCAATCTGGCCATCGTTGTCGCCGCTGTTATCGAAGTCATGCCCGACCACACGCATCAGGCCTTTGGCATAGAGCCCGCCGTTGCGGTTGTCGAAGTTGCCGGTGGTGACCAGACCGTTGCCGCCCTGCGCGGACATGCGCCCGCCGTAGTTGTCCACCACGCCGGCTTGCAGATCCAGGGTTTGACCCTGCATCACGCCGCCCTGACGATTGTTATTGAGGTCGTAACCGTTGCGCAGTACGCCGACTACTTGGGTTTGCAGTGCGGCCTTGAGGCTGGCGAGGGTGCCGCCACGGTTGTCGAGGCTGGCTGCGTTAACACTCAGGTCGCCCGCCTGGGCGATCAGTTTACCGCTCTGGTTATCCAGCGCGTCGGCCACGTCGACGGTCATGCCGCCCTGGCTTTGCACGGTACCGTTGCCATTCTCCACGCGGTTGGCCGTGAGGCTGAGATCAGCGTTCTGGCTGTAGATCAAACCGTCGTTGCCGTTCTGCACCAGGCCGCTGGCAGTGATACTCAGGCGATCATTCGCGGCCAACGTGCCACGGTTACGGTTGTCCAGGCCGCCCGTCAGCAGGGTCAACAGGCCTTGGCTGCCGATTTGCCCGCCCTGGTTGTCGATCTGTGCGGCACGGCTGATCAGCAACGGCCCGCCGCTGGCCAACTTGCCATTGGTGTTGGTCAGGGTCGCCAACAGGTCGAGGGTGGTGGAGGTGCCGCCGCTGATGCTGCCGGCGCTGTTGTCCAGGCTTTGCGCATTCAGGTTCAAGGCTGCGCCGCTGTCGATCACGCCGCCTTGGGCGTTGTTGAGCAAACCGCCCACAGTAATATTCTGGCCAGCGGCGCTGGAGAGTACGCCCTTGCTGCTGTTGTCCAGTCCGCCAGCGCTCACGGTCAGCGTTTTCTGGCTGACCAGTGCACCAGCGCCACTGTTGAGCAGGCCGGCGGTCAGCGTGGCGTTCAGGTCGCCGTAACGGCTCGACAAGGTGCCGCCGTTGCGGTTGTCGAGGTTGGCGCCGCTGACGGTCAGGCCCTGCCAGCCGGACATCAAGCCATTCTGGTTGATCAGGTTGTCGGCATTGAGCACCAGCAGGTTATTGCTGATCAGCTTGCCGTTGCTGTTGTTCAACGTGCGACCGCTGAGGTTAAGGGTTTGCGCGCTGGAGAGTTCGCCACCCCCGTTGTTCAGGTCGCGCAGGTGATTGATGGTCAGGTTGCCGGCAGTGGTGATCAGACCTCCGGTGTTGTTCAGGTCGCCGGTGGCGTTGCCGAAGTCCAGGGCAATCGCACTGCCCAGCAGTGAACCGTTCTGGTTGTCCAGTGCGGCGCTGTTGAGCGTCAGGGTATTGCCTGCATTGAGCAGGCCTTGGCCGCGGTTGGTCAGGCGGCCGTCAACGTTGAGCAGGGTGTCGCCACGGCTGGTGAGCGTGCCACCGCTGTTGTTGAGGCTGGCGGCGTGAGCGTCGAGCGATGCTGCGGCGATCATGCCTTTGACATTGGTCAGGGCCTGGCCGATGCGCAGGGTCAGCGCGGTGTTACTCAACAGTTTGCCGCTGCTGTTGTCGAGGTTGTCGGCGGTGAGCATGAACGCCTGGGCGCTGGAAATCTCGCCGCCCTGGTTATGCACATCCTTGAGATTATTGAGCATCAGCAGCGGCGCGTTGATCAGCCCGCCCTGATTGTTAAGCTCGCCACGCTGGAGGTCCAGGGTCAAGGCGTCGGCGCTGGTGATCTGGCCGCCCTGCTGGTTGTTCAGCTCTGAGGTGGTGAGGTTCGCGGCTTGTCGCGCGCTCAGGGTGCCTTTCTGGCTGTTGTCGATACTCGCGCTGTTCAGGTTCAAGGTGCCATCGGTCACCAGGCGCCCGCCTTGGTTGTCCACGCCGCCAAGGGCACTGAGGGTCAGCGGGCCAGCACTGGAGAGTGTCCCGCCGCCGTTGGCCAGCGTGTGGGCCGTGACACTCAGCAGCCCTTCGCTGCTGATCAGGCCCTGGTTGCGGTTGAGCAACTGATCGACATTCAGGCTCAAGCCGCTACCGGCTATCACCAGCCCGCCATCGCTGTTATCCAGTTGTGTACCGGTTACCTGCACGCTCGTTCGGCTGGACAACTCGCCGTTACGGTTGTCGATGCTGGCCACACTCAGCTGTACACCGCCGATACCAGCGACCATGCCTTTGCGGCGGTTATCCAGGCTGTTCCCGGTAAGGGCGACGTTGCCTTGGCTGGTGATCAGCCCGTTCTGGTTGTTGAGGGCGTCAATATTCAGGCTCAACGCCTTGCCCGCCGTGATCAGGCCCGCGACGTTATCGACGGTGGCGACCGTCAGCGTCGCCGTGTCCAGGCTGGAGACTTCACCAGCTTGGTTTTGCAAATCACCTACGGAAGCGGTCAACGGTCCATTGCTGGTTACGAGGCCGCCCTGGGTGTTTTGCAGGCGATCCGTCGTAATAGCCAAGCCGGCATTACTAAGAATGCGGCCTTTGTTCTGGTTGTCGACCGAGGCCGCCGATACCTGGGTGTGCTGCTTTGAACTCAGGGTACCGCCCTGGTTGTTCAGGGCTTGAGCATCAACGCTCAACGCACGGCTGGCGATGACACTGGTGCCGGTGTTGTTGACGGTCTTGCCGCGCAGGCTGACATCGCCCACTGCATTGCGAGTGTTATCGGTGTTTACACCGGCTTCGATGATATCGCTGTTGGTCAACGTGCCGCCGCTGGACAGCGCAATGCGGTCACGGGCGGCCAGGCTCTGACGGTTGGTGAGATCGCCTTGGGTTTGCACGTCCAAGGCCGTACCAGCGTACACCGGCCCTTGGGCGTCCAGGCTCGCGGCGTTAACGTTGATCGCGCCGCTCGCCGCCGTCTGCGCCATGCTCAGGCGCCCATTGGCAGCCAACTGGATATCCCCACCACTGGCGGCCAAGGTACCGTCAAGCTTCACGCCTACGCCGGCCTCGGTGCCCACCAGTTTGATCGCACCGGCGTACATGCCGCCCAATGCCGAGGAGTCGATGGCCAGCTCGGGCTTGGCGCTGCCGTCATCGGCGCGCGCGGTGGCTTTCAGGCTGTTGGCGTCGACGTCGTTACGCCCGGCAATGACGGTCAATTCCCGTGCATTGATCTGCGCATTGATCTTGGCCGAGCGGGTGATGATCTCGAAGCGGTCGACATTGCTGGCATTCAAGCCTTCACCGTCGATGGTCACGGCGCCGCCGTCAACCTGGTAGCGCTGCAACTGGCCGCTGGCGTCGAGCACCGGTTTGCCGGTGGTGAGGGTCACGTTGGGGGTGTTGATAAAGCCGCAACCGCTGCACGTGACGCCGTACGGGTTGGCGACGATGACTTTGGCCGACTGGCCCGCCACTTCGGTGTAGCCGCGCAGTTGGCTGGGGCTGCCGCCGTTGACTTCGTTGAGGATGACGCTGGCCGCGCCGCCCTTGAGGTTGGGGTTACCAACGATGTAGCCACCCAGTTGGGTGTTCGTCACGGGGCCGTTGGCGTTGTTGAGGATCACGCCGTTGGGGCCGACGTTGTAGTCCTTGAATTGGTTATGGGACAAGCCACTGCCATTGGGGGTGGCGATGTTCACCACCGGCACGCCATTGCCGGCCTGGCCGACGGTGGTGCCCGGCGCGCTGACCACAATGCCTTCGGCCTGGGCCAGCAGCGGCTGCCAGAACAGCGCGTTGGCCAGGATCAGCACCAAACCGCGCTTGGGCAGGCCGAAGAACGAGTCTCGCGGTTTCAGCGCAGCAGAAGGTTGGCGGGCCAGGAAGGCAAAGTGGCGAACATCCATTGTCATATTCTCGATGTAACGGGGCGTTGAATTACAGGAAGAAATCCATGCGGAAGTAGATCGGCGCTTCGCGCTCGCTCATCACTGCCGGGCGTTCCAGGGAATGGGCAAAGGTCACGCTGGTGCTGACGTATTTGCCACGGGCGAACAGCTCCAGCGAGTTGCTCGAGACCCGGCCGTGCACGTTGTCGTTGTAGCGGCCATTGCTGATCACACCCTGGTCGTAGCCGACGCTGGCGCCGTATTCGGCAAAAGCCGGGCGCATCCAGTCCCAGGTCACCGGGCGCGCCCAGCGCACGTCGTTGCGCCAGTAGCCGCCGCTGTCGCCGGTGAGCTGCTGGTCTTTGAAACCGCGCACCGAGGCCGAGCCGCCGAGGCTCATGCGCTGGGGGCTGAACAGAATGTCTTCACTGCGTTGGCCGGTGGCCAGGCTGGAAAAACTGAACGACTCGCCCCACAGCGTGAACGGCTGCAAATAGCTGACGGTGGCGGTGTATTTGCGGTAGCGCGCGTTGGGCAGGCGATTGCCGTACTGATCGCGCTCGTTTTCAGCTTGGGCATCGAAGGCGCCGATACCGTTCTGCATGCCCAGGTCGAGGTTGACGAAGGCATTGCCGATGCGGCGGCCGTGGTTGATGCCCAGTTGCAGTTCGCTGAGGCGGTTGCTGCTGGTTTCGAGGTGGGCGTCGTCGATGTAGTTGTTGGTGCGCAAATGGGCCAGGCCGACGTTGACCGAGGTCTTGCTGACGTCGTCGCGATGGATCACGCGCTCGGCGCGCAGTTGATGGTTTTCGTTGTCGCCGTTCTGCTTGAATTTGTAGTCGTCGGTCACGCCGTAAGTGCGGTAATCACTCTCGCTGTAGGTGTAGCTGAAGTTCCACCAGCCCCACGGCACGTTGTAGTAGAGCATGGTGTTTTTCGAGGTTTTCTGGTGGTCGCTGACGGCATCGTGGCCGCCGCGCAACACCAACTGGTCGGCCAGGCCCAGCGGGCTGTCCCACTCAAGGCCGGCGCCCCACTGCTGTTCGCCGGTGCTTTTCTGGCCGTCGTTATTGCGCGACAGGCTGGCGCGCCAGGGCTTTTGCGGGACGTTCCTGACCTGCACTTCACTGCCGCCCACCTGGCTGCCGGGGGTCAGTTCCATTTGTGCCTGCTTGGACGGCAAGCGGTTCAACTGGTCCACCAACTGCTCGATTTCCCGCAGGTTGAGCTGCTCGCCGACCTTGCCGGGAAAGGCCATGGCCAGCTCGCGTTGGGACAGGTTGCTGCCGTCGGCGCCCTTCAAGCCTTCGAGTTTGCCTTCCACCACCAACACCTGGAGGTGGCCGGTGGACAGGTCCTGCTGCGGCAAGTAAGCACGGCTGGTGACCATGCCTTTGTCGATGTAGTAATCGGTGATCGCCTTGAGCACTTGATTGAGCTGGGACACGCCCAGGCACTGGCCGATATACGGCTTGAGCAGGCGCTCGCGGTCCGGTGCAGGCAGGGTGTCGGCGCCCTTGAGTTCGATGTCTTTGATCGGGAAGCAGCGGGTGTCAGCCGGGGTGGCAGGCGCTTCGGGCTTGGCTTCTTTGCCGGGCAGTTCCTTGAGGTCTTCAAGGCGCCGGCGCTGTTCTTCCAGCAGACGGTTTTGCCGGTCGCGGATCAGGTCCTGATCGCCAGGCGTAGGCGCAGCCACCGCACTATTGAGTGCGAAGCAAGTCAGCAGGCAAACGCCCAGCAGCAGCCGAGTCCGTGGCAGTAATAAAGACATGTTCGATCCGTCGAAAAAGCGGGGGCCGGCAAACTAACATCGAACTTCCGGTGGGCCAACATTCTGGCTTTATTGGAAGTTATGTTTCGCAGGCCTATAAGTTGCTGATTATTAACAATAAATAAATCAAGCACCGCTTAAGTGCTTGCATTTGGAATTTTTATTCCGACAAGCGGTAACAGTTTTGATACAACTTCAACTAGGGCGCTTACAATTGCCATTAGTTGGCCATCAATCTGGTATCCAGACTGGTTAGTAGCCAAAAGATGGGAAAAGTTCGCAGCTATTTTGTGAATTGGATCCCACTTTTCGGCATCCGGGTCAACCGACCACCTTGGCCCGCTCCTGCCCCGGCACCAGCTTCAACCCTGGCTTCTCCACATGCCGGGACACATGGGCTGTCACTTCCTGCACGCCTCCTTCCTGGTCGTTATGAATCACCAGCACACCCGGGCGACGCAGTTGCTCCAGGTCACCTTCCCCCAGGCTGAAGCTGTCGCTCAAACGCTGGTCGCTCAAGGCCTTGGCCGCCGAGCGGCGCTGGGCAAAGCGCTTGCCGCGTTGCTGCTGGTAACGTGCCCAACTGATCAATATCGCGGCGTTGAACACAGCGATCCACAGGTAGATCTGCAAGGTGTCCAGCGCCGCAAAAATCGGCGCTTCGATCCGCGGGCCACCGTGGCTGTCGAGCATCGGCACCATGCCGCGCACCAGCAGGAGGATCAGCCCGGCCCAGGCCAGCAGGGTCAGGAATACGTCGATCGCCCACATCACCGGGCGCTGTTGGGTTCGGATCAGGTTCATGGCTGCACATCCGTAGTGGGGGCTTTGATACCGCGATCCGGGCTGACCCAGCGCGCGCGTTTCTGGTGTTGGCGGAACAACACTTTGGGGAAGCTGACCAGGGTGGTGAACAAGCTCACCAGCCAGAACACCAGCGGGTACCAGACGGTCCAGAACAGGGTTTTCCACAGGCCCTTTTCATAGCGCCGGTCGATCATGATGCTCACCGCGAACTGCACCAGGCACACCACCGCCAACAGCAAGCCGGTGAAGGCCGGCGGCATCAGCGAGTCGACGGCGATGGCGGCGGGCAGCGTCACGACTTTGCCCACGGCCCAAAAGATCACCGAAAGCAAAAAGGTGAAGGCCCAGCCGGTGGACAGGCAGTACTCGAACAGCAGCGGCCACAGGTAGCGATGGCGCCATTGCCAGATGCCCCGAATATTCTTGAACAGCACTTCAGCGCCGCCCTGGGCCCAGCGCAGCCGTTGCTTCCACAGGCCGCCGAGGGTTTCCGGCATCAGGATCCAGCACAGCGCGCGGGGCTCGTAGAAGATGCTCCAGTGGTCCAGTTGCAGCTTCCAGCTCACGTCGATGTCTTCGGTGATCATGTCGGTGCTCCAGTAGTCGACCCGGTCCAGGGCTGCCCGCCGAAACGCCACCACCACGCCGGAAACGGTGAAGATCCGCCCGAAGACCCGCTGGGTGCGCTTGATCAAACCGATGATCGAAGAGAACTCGCCCACCTGCACCCGGCCGATCAAGGTCGAGCGCGTGCGAATGCGCGGGTTGCCGGTGACGGCACCGAGGCGCGGGTTGTCGAGCATCGGTGCTACCAGGTACGCCGCCGTGTTCGGCGAGAGCAATGCATCGCCGTCGATGCACACCAGGTATTCGCTGCGCGCGGCTACCGCGCCCATGCGCAGGGCCACGGCCTTGCCCTGGTTTTGCGCCAGGTGCAGCACCCGCAGACGCGGCTCTTTCAGCGCCAGCGCATCGAGCACGGCGGCGGTGTTGTCGCTGGAGCCGTCGTTGATCGCGATCACTTCAATGTTGCGGTATTGCTGGGCCAAGGCGGCGCCGATGGTTTCGGCGGCGTTGTCGCCTTCGTTGTAGCAAGGGATCAGGATCGAGATCAGCGGCTCGCCGGCCAACACCGGCGCCGGCGTGTCGTCCGCCCATGGCCAGTGGCGCTCCCAGTGCAGCCAGAAGTACAGGCCGCCGGCGATCCACAGGCCGGACATGAACAGCGGATAGAAGAATACAAAGTCCATCAGGAACTGCCCGGTGACCAAAAAGATCAGCCCAAGGGGCACGCCCAATACCAATGACAAGACGATAAGCGCGAGGATTCTGTCGAACATGAGTCAAGGGTTCCACTGGTTGGAAAGGGCCGGACGCACGGTTTTCAGATCCGGCGAATTCTCCAGGAAGTTGTCGGGGTAGTAGCCAAAACTGGTCACGCCCTGACGCTTGAGCACGCCCATCCACTCGGCCATTTGTGCACCGTCCAGATCGGGGGCGGCCGAGGTGCGCCAGTCCTTGGCTTGCAACTCGAAGACTGTGCGTTGCAGCGCGCCGGGGCGGGCCTTGACGGTGGCCACGAGCTTTTCCAGCCAGGCGTTGGAGCCCTTGAGGTCCTGGCCTTCCATCAGCGGCATGGCCATCGGCGCAGTCCAGTCGTAGCTGGTGAGGAAGTCGTCGAGGTTCTGCGCGAACCAGGCTTCGCTGCCAGGGTTGAGCATCGGCTCGGCGAAGATGTTGCGTGCGGTCTGCACTTGCGGGCCGCGCAGCGTGCGGACCTTGGCGGTCAGCTCATGGGTGAAGTCGATCAGGTAGCGGCTCTTGAAACGCGTCCAGCGCTGCATCACCGCAGGGTCGGCGCGCAGGGCTTCGATGGTGTTCGGCAGGCCATTGGCGGCGTAGGCCTTGAGCGCCAGCGGGCTGGCGTCTTCAAAGTCCGACAGCACCGCGTCGTCGTGGAACAGCACGCCGTCGATGGCACTGGTGCGGGCCAGGTCTTCGTAGATCTCGCCGATGATCTGCCGCACTTTCGGATCGAAGGGTGACAGGCGCTGGTACTGGTCCGGGTCGATGGCGACCTTGCCGGTTTCCGGGTCCCAACGGGTGACACGGGGCAGCTTCGCATCGAGGGCGAAACTGAGCACCGGCATCCAGGCAAATACGTTTACGTGAGCCCGGGTACGCAGTTGCCAGGTGACGCGGTTGAACAGGTCGGCGCGCACCGGCAAATGGCGGTTGGGGAAGTACAGCGAACGCACCAGGCCATCGCCCTTGGGGTCGGCGAAGGCTTGCAGGAACACGGTGCTGGCGCCCATGTCGACCACGCGCTGGACCAGTTTGTCGAGGTTGCGCGCCTGCTGCTCCGGGTCCGGGTCGTAGACGTTGTCCAGGTCCACATGCAGCACCCGCAGTGGTGCTTCAGTCTGGGTCGCGACGATGGCGTTGGCGTAGTGCTCGCCGTCCGGGTCGGAGGCCACCAGGAAACGCGGGCTGCTCATCAGGTTGCCGAGGCTGTCGAGACCGTCTTCCAGGGTCAGGGCCATCTGGTAGCCCTGCTCGCCCACCACCGCCAGCGAGGTGCCATCGGCAGCGCCGTAAGGCCACACCCACACACGCGGCGCCTTGCCAGTGACGGCGCGGATCTTGTTGGAGATCGCCGTCACGTCGGTGCGCATCCGCGCCTGGAACTGGGCTTCGGTTTCGTAGCGATGGGTGGCCGGGTCAAAGCGTCGGGTGGTGGCGGCCGGTTGCAGGTTGCCCTGTGGGTTGGCCAGCACACCCTTGTGGTTGGCGTCGGTGTGCGCGGCGATTTCCACCAGGCCGGATTGGGCGATTTCACGCACCTGCTGCCAGGTCAGGAAGTCCGAACGCGGGCGTGGTGTACCGGCGAAATCCACCGGCTGGTTCAGCGGCGTATCCACCCAGGAGCCCACCGGCGCCAGCAACGCGTGCCAGTTGTAGCTGCGCAGGATCGGCATCACACGGGTGTAGAAGCTCGCGTAGCCGTCATCGAAGCTGAGCATGATCGCCTTCGCCGGCAGCTCCGGGCCGCCGTTGCGGGCGGCGAGAATCTGGTCGACGGTGACCGGCTGGTAGCCGTTCTCCCGCAACCACGCCAGCTGTTCGATCAAACGCTCGGTACGTACGGCCACCACCGCCTGATCAGGGTCGCGGTCCTCGATGTCGTGGTAGGCGATACCGAGAAAGTGGTTCTTCGGCCACGCCGCTTCGTTGGCGGGCTTGAGCCGCTCGGCGGGTGGAGTGAAAGGCGCGGGTTGCTGGGCGCAAGCGCTGCTCAGCATTAACCCCAGGGCCAACAGGCAACGGGACAAGACAGGCATGATCGGACTCTTCTAGAAGCGGTAGGTGAGATCGACGATCAGGCGCAGATCGCTTTCGCGCTCACCGTCATAAGGTCGGCTGATCCAGCTGAGGTTGGCGCCGGTTTCGAGCACGTCGTTCCAGCGAAACCGCTGGCCGTAGCCCACCAATGCAACGCCGCCGGTGCCGTAATCGCGCTGGCTGTAGGTGCCCGCCCCCACCTGGAACTGCTGGCTCCACTGGGTTTCGTAGCGGTGGTAGAGCACGTGGTTGACGGTCGCCGTGGGCAGCACGCTGAAGTCCGAGCGCGGGTTGAAGTACGGCGTGTCTTCCTTGGTGTTGCGGCTGGTGCCGACTTCCAGGCCCAGATCGACTTGCACCCCCGGCGAGCTGTACACGCCCTGGCGACCGGTGAGCAGTGCTTCGAGACGGTTGTTGCCGTCGCTGAAATGGGACGGGCTCAGGGCCAGTTTCCATTCGCGGCTTTCGTTGGCGCGCCAGCGGATAAAACCGCTGCCGCCGTTGGCAGTAATGTCGGCATTCAGCGCCCGCAGCGGGGTGCTGGCGGAGAGGTAGTCGAGGCTTCCGCCGTACTGCCATTGGTCATTGATGTCCCGGGCAATCGCGATGCGCGCGCCCTGCTTGTCGCCAAAGCCGTAGGAGTGATTGGAGACCTCGGCTTCGAGGGTCATGTCGCGGGTGCGCCGCTCGACACCGAGACGCTGCCAGCGGTGTTGGCCGGTGCCTTCCGGGAAATCGGCAGTGGCGTAGCCGGCCCCGCCGAACACGCGCCAGTCTTCATCGATGGGCGGGCTGTAGAGCAAGGTTTCGATACCGAAATCGCGGCTGCCGGACACCGCGCCCGCACCGTTATCGCCGCCGCCGTTGCTTTTGCCGGTGTAGGCCTCGACGCGCAATTCGGCCATGTCGTGCACATCCCGCAGGCGGCTGAGGCGCTGTACCTGGCGGTTGTCCGGGGCGCGGTCGACCACGTCGTCGGTGAGCGCATCGAGCTGGCGCCACTCCTGCAAATCCAGCGCGGTGTGGCCTTGAGAGACTTCCAGGCCGATGTCGCGCGGGGCCTGGGCTTCGGTTTCCTTGAGGGTGTTTTCGGCGCGCCGTGGCCAGTCGCGGGCGCGGTACATATCAGCTTGGGCCAGGCGCAGGCCGATATTGCCGGGCGCCTGTTGCACCAGGGCTTCCAGGCCTTTTTCGCTGGCGGGCAGATCGGCGCCATAGGTGCCGGCCTGGGCCGCCAGTTGTTGGGCGTCCATCCAGGCGTCGTTGGGGTTGCCGATGGGCAGGCCCTTGAGTTCGACCCGGGGTTTCTGGGTGCTCGCCAGGTTGTCGGCGACTTCACGGGCCTCCACCACTTGATCGTTTTCAAGCAAGGCGTAGAACAGCGCGGTGCTGTCTTCGACGTGATCGCCGGCGTCCGCATCGCTCGCCGCCAGGGCCTGGCGATACAGCGGCGCGGCCTTTTCCGGCTGGCGCTGGTCGAGGTAAGCGGCAGCGACCCAGCGCAGCGCGTAGGTCGGCAGTTGCACACCTTCGCCCTTCAGCGCTTCGTAATCGCGGATCACCTCGGCGGTGCGCGCCCGGGCCTTCAGCGCGCCCAGGCGATCGATGCGCCAGCGCACCACGTCATCATGGGCGGTGGCATCCGGTGTCCAGGTGGTGAGCAGTTGGTCGTAATCCTTGAGGGCGCGGTCGGCGATGACGTAGCGCTCTTTTTCACTGCGCGAGGCGAACTCGGCCAGGCGCACGCGCTCGGCGGCCAGGTCGCCTTCGAGGCGGCGCTGGGTGACCGGGTCCAACAGGCCCGGGCGCCGGGCGGCCAGGCGCAGGGCCGGTTCCGGCAGGCGCGCGCGTTGCAGGGCGATGATGTATTCGCGGGCGACTTCGGGTTTGTTGCCGGCGCGGATGAACGCCTGGTCGAATTCGAACAACGCGTCATAGGTTGAACCGGCGCGGGTCAGGGCATAACCCAAGGCCATGCGGCGGTCGGCGTCGTCGGGCTTGGCCGCCACCAGGGCACGGGTGCGCTGTACAGCCTCGGCGGTTTGGCCGGCGTCGGCCTGAGTCAGGGCCAGGCCCAATTGCAGGTCCGGGTTATTCGGCTCGCGTTGCAGCGCCTGGCGATACACGGCAATCGCCGGCTCCCAACGCTGCTGGTTGCGATAGGTGCGGGCGACGGTGGCCAACGCTTGGGTGGTAAGGGGGCGATTGCGGCCCTGGGCCTCGTAGACCGTCAGTACCTCGGTGTCCTGGCGTGCCCAACTGGCAATCAACAGGTGATCGCTGACCTGCCCCGGCGTCTGACGCTCGGCGGGCAATTGGCGCAACAGATTGAGGGCCGGGCCATAGTTGCCGCTGCGGGCCTGGTTGATCAGCGAATCATAGGCAGCATCCGCCGACGCCACCACAGGCCAGAGCAACTGGCTACACAGGGCCAGACGGATAAAGGGATGAACATTACGCGACATGTCGTCAGCTTCCTCACCTGGGAAAGCTGTAGCGATAAATTCACCTGCACGACACTCCAGGCGGCCAGCATCTGATGACGCGGCCAAGCTTTCCTGGGGCGCAATATCCTTGAGAGGGGCACAAAAAAGGCCAATTCCGAACAATTATTCAGAATTGGCCTACATCACTTTGAGGCGAGTTTTATTGAGCGCCGTTGACCGCGCCGAACTTGCCCAGCACAAAACCAATGAATTGCTCGACGGTCATTTTCTGGCCGTTGAAGGTCACTTCATTGTTGGTGTAGTGCAGCTTGGACACGATATCGGTGCCCACCAGGGTCGCCAGTTGAGTGCCCACAGCCATGCCGCTGATCATCTCGCTGGCCATCTGGGATTGCTGCTCGATGGCTTTCGGGTCGGTCACACCACCGATCTGCGCTTGCAGGGCGGCAACGTCCTGGACCATCGGCTTGGACAGGGTCAGGTTGGCATCCAGCAGCGCAACGATTTGCTTGCCCAGCTCCACTGGCGGCAGGTCCATGCTCGACGGCTTGGCCAGGTCCAGCACCAGGTTGAAACGGCTCTCGCCATTGGTGGTTTTCAGCGACAGGTTTTCTACCGCCACTTGCGGCTTGGCAGCCAGCAGTTGGTCGACGTTGGCCTGGGCCAGGGTCTGCTCGGCTTCGGTCAGTTGCAGCTCAGGCACTGGCTGGCCGGCAGCGGCAGCGGCCTGGGCCGGCTGTACTTTTTCCTGGTAGAGCTTGGTCAGTACCAGCATCGACGGGATGTCGACGTTCTTCATGCTGACCGCCATGGCCGCCGAACCCACTGGCTTGCCCTGGTAACCGATCTCGTCGATCTTGTAGTCGACACGGCCGGCCAGGTTGTTGTCCTTGGTTTCGCTGCTGTCTTTCTGCTCAAAGTTCTTGAGGGTCAGCACTGCTTGCTGCGGGCCGAAGGTGACCTTGGTGTTGGTCAGCTCGACGGTGTTTTGCCCGGTGTAGAAACCAAAGGTGGTTTTTTCCAGGTTGCTGGCGATGGTCAGGCCGCTCAGCTCGGCGTCCAGCTTGGCGTTGTTGGCATCGACCACCGAGACCTTGAGGCTGTCCATGTAGCCGCTGGCCTTGACCTTCTTGCCTTCGGCAGTCGAATCGAAGTCCAGGTTGGCACCGGAGAAGCTCACGGCCGACTTGTCGTCCTTGAGTTCCAGGGGCAGCAGTTCAACGTTGCCGTTCACCGAGCGGTTGTAGCCGATGTTGGCCACGCCTTTGAGCGGCGACACGTCTTTGCTCGCGGCGAACCATTTTTCGGTGGTGGCGTTTTTCTCAAGCTCGTAGTGACTGGTGGCCATGACTGGCAGCCATTTCAGCGACACCAGGCGCGAGAACGGCAGCGGGCCGTGTTCGATATGGTCGACGAACAGCAGTTCGGTGTCCTGATGGTTTTCGCCGAACACTGCGCCCTGGGCCTTGAGGCGATAGTGGGCGGTGCTGCTGAACAACTGGCGGTCGAGGGAGACCAGTTCGAGGGTCACGGTGCCGTCGACACCGGCCATGGAGGTCTGCAGTTCCTTGTTGGCGTCCTGGATGGCGGTTTGCAGCACCGGCTCCAGTTGCTTGCCGGTGTACCAGGCACCGCCTGCGCTGATTGCACCAATGGCGACGACGATACCCAAGAGAACGACTGCTGGCTTATTCATGTAGTGACCTGATCAAATCCTGTGAAGTGGGCTGTCTTCCCTGAACCCCGAAGGGTGTCGGCTCAAGCCCGCCGAAATCCGGGGAAGATTAGCATTGCTGGCGTATGCAGCCCAATTTTTCAATAGGCGCGGACTTCAGCGGTGAACGGTAAAGCGCCTTCGCGAGCAAGCCCGCTCCCACATTCGACGGCATTCCAAAGAGGAAACTCGATCAAATGTGGGAGCGGGCTTGCTCGCGAAGGCGTCAGTACAGACACCGCAGATTTCAGGAATACTCGGTTTCGATCTCATCCAATTGATGGTCAAAGCTCTTCAGCCGCGCCGTCCACGTATACACCAGCACTTCAAACTCACGGTGAATCACCGCATTGCCCGGCGTATCTGATTTAGGGTCATAAAAATCCAGCTGGTAACGCTCCCGCGCCATCGCGGTGGCCACGTCGGATAATTCCCGGGCGTTATTCAGCCAATGCCGTCCGTCGGCGACTTGCCGATCAAGCATCACGCATTGTTTTTTCAGGGCTTCGAGGCTTTTTTCCAGCGGGGTGCCGGTCAGTTCACCCATGACTTCCTGGAAGGTGCGCCCCGGTTGCCAGTAGCTGCCCCAGAAGTAGCGGTCGAACACTGTCTCGACCCGGCGCAGGGCAACCTTGGTGTCCCAGATCGCCACGCGGGTCTTGCCTTGTTCGAGCAGTCTTCGCTTGATTCGCTGGCCTTGGTAAGAGGCCCAGGCCACCACGCCGATAGACAGCACCGCGATCAGCGCGCTGGCGCTGTCGAGGAACACCATGGCCTTGTCGATCTGATGGGCCAACATGATGCCGTAGAAGTAAGTCGCCGATAGCAGTACCAGTGCGAAGAACACGCACCAGAAAGCGGGAGCATAAGGGTTTTTCATTATTGGAATCCCCATGAGCAAACGCGAGCAGTGACAAGCGGGTCATCAACAGCACCCGCCAGTCAAAGCATAGCAATCAGCTCAGGGTTTGCTGGCTTGTGTGGCTTGCGTTCGTCCACTTTCCCAGCCGCCGCCCAGGGCCAGGAACAAATCGATCTGGCTCATGGCAACCTGGGTGTTCGCCGCCGCCAGTTGCGCCCGCACATCGGTGTAGGTGCGGGTGGCTTGCAGGTCGGCCAGGAACGACGCGCGACCGGCCTGGAAGAAGCGGTGCGTCTGCTCCGCGGCCTCTTTGGCCGAGGCGCCGGCATCCGCCAGGGCATCGCGACGTTGCAGTTGCGCGGTGTATTGCGCCAGGCCCGTCTGGGTTTCGCGGATGGCGTTGAGCACCACGCCGTCGAAATGCGCCAGGGCGCCCTGGGTCGCGGCTTCGGCTTCATGGATGCGGGCGCGGGCGCCGTTGGTCGGCAGCGTCCAGCTGATCAGCGGGCCAAAGCCCCAGCGATTGGTGGCCGGCGTGCCCAGGTCATCCAGGATACCCACGGTGCCCACGGTGGCTCCGATGCTGATATCCGGGTACAGCGCGCCGGTGGCCACGCCGATGCGTGCGGTGGCAGCCGCCAGTTGGCGTTCGGCCTGGCGTACATCAGGGCGACGCTTGAGCAGCGTGGCGCCGTCGCCTACCGGCAGCAATTGGGCGATATGCGGCAGTTCGGCACATTGCGCGGTGCCAGCCGGCAGTTGATTCAGTGGCTTGGCCAGCAGCATCGACAGGCGGAACAGCCCGGCCTGGCGCAGCGCTTCATAACGCGGCATTTCGGCGCGCAGGGATTTGTACTGGGTTTGCGAACGGGTGACCTGGGTTTCATCACCCCGCCCGGCATCCCGCAGGCGCTGGGTCAGGTGCGTGCTCTGGGCTTGCAGGTCGAGGGACTCGTTGGCGATCGCCAGCTCTTCGTTGGCCGCGCACACTTGGGTGTAGGAGCGCACCACGTCGGCCACCAGGGTGATACGGGCGATATCGGCCGCCGCCTGGGCCGCATCGGCACTGGCCTGGGAGCTTTCAATGCCGCGCTGCAAGGTGCCGAACAAATCGAACTGGTAAGAGGTGCTGATGCTCGCGGCGCCGATATTGGCCACCGGGACTTTTTCCGTCAGCAAATAGGCCTCACCGGATTCTTGCAGGCGCTGGGCTTCCGCCTTGGAGCCGGCACTCCAGCCGCCGGCCGATTCAGCTTGCTGCACCTGATAGCGCGAGCGCTGCAAGTTGGCTGCAGCCACCCGCAGGTCGGTGTTGGAGGCCATGGCCTGCTCCACCAGCTGATCCAGGCGCGGGTCTTGATAGAGCTTCCACCAGTCCGCCGGCACCGGCGCCGACACCACATTGTTGCCCTCCCCGGCCAACTGGCCCTGAAGGTCACCACGGTTCACAGCCGCCTTGTCCGGCAGCTTGTAATCGGGGCCCACCACTTGGCAGGCCGACAGCAACAACCCCAGCCCGGCGGTTGCTAAAAGCCGTTTCATGGCTGGTTCTCCGACTTGGGTTTATCGCCGATGATCGACACCGTGGCAGTGCGCCCGGCAATCATGCGGAAGTCCGCCGGCACGTCGTCAAAGGCGATGCGCACCGGAATCCGCTGGGCCAGGCGCACCCAGCTGAACGCCGGGTTGACGTTGGGCAGCAGGTTGGAGCCGCTGGTGCGGTCACGGTCTTCGATACCGGCGACGATGCTCTGCACATGCCCACGCAGGCGAGCGTTGTCGCCGATCACGCGGATGTCGACGCTCTGGCCGACGTGGATGCCGTCGAGCTTGGTCTCTTCGAAATAGCCGTCGATGTGGAAAGAGTTGCTGTCCACCACCGACAACACCGGACGCCCGGCGGTCACGAACTCCTGGTTACGCGGCGCACGGTCGTTGATGTAACCGTCCACCGGGCTGCGGATCACCGAGCGGTCCAGGTTGAGCTGCGCGGCATCCACCGCCACTTGCGACTCCGCCAGGGCCGATTGGGCACGGGCGACACGGGACTGGCTTTCTTCCAGTTGTTCGCTGGCCACCAGGTTGCCGAGGCCACGGTTACGCTTGTTCTCGCGCACGGCCTGGGCCAGGGTTTCCTGGCGGTCGGCCACGGCGGCCTGGGCTTGGCGCAGGGCCAGCTTGAAGCGGTCCTGGTCGACGGAGAACAGCACCTGCCCGCGCACTACCAGTTGGTTGTCACGCACGTCCACTTGCTGGATCAGCCCGGACACGTCCGGGGCGATCTGCACGATGTCGGCACGGATGTGGCCGTCACGGGTCCACGGGGCGAACATGTAGTACATCACCATGCGCCACACCACGACGCAGGCGAAGGTCACTACCAATAACGTCAGGACTACACGGCCGATGGTCAAAAAAGGTTTTTTCATGTCATGAGGTATCGACTGAGTGAATCCACTGCGCCCAGCAACAGAGCGTAGAGACCCACATTGAACAATGCCCGGTGCCAGACCAGGCGATAGAAGTGGAGGCGGGTCAACAGCCCGTGCACCACCAGGTACAACACATAGGTAATGCCCATCAGCACCAGCAGCGTGGGCAGGAATACCCCGCTGATATCCAGATCACCGATCATAAAGGCGCTCCATCGGGTAACGGCGCTTCCATTTCTGTGCCGCCGAGAAATTCCACGCCGGGCAACAACGCCAGGCGCAAGCCACTGAGGGCGTGCAGCAAGTGCAGGCGGGTTTCGTCCTCACCTTGCAGGCCCTGGCCGTTGAGGGCGCGGCGGGTACGGTCGAGGGTCATCAGCAGACCGCCGGGGGCCGGCAGACGTTCACCGGCTTTCAGGCAGGCCTTGAAGTAACCGCCGACGCCTTCCACGACCTGGCTGAGCAGCACGCGCGGTACGCCGAGGATGCGTGGCGAATAAGCCTGCAAATCCATGAGGTTCAGCGCCACACCCAATTCCCGCAGGGCGATGCCGGTGTCTTGGCCGGTCATGGCCAGGCGCGGCAGATGCTGCATCAAGCGATCCAGCATTTGAGCACCCATGTGCCGGTGTTCGGCCAGGGTCGCAGGCTCAGTGAGGCCAACGATGTCCTGCCAGCCGAAGCGGGTCAGGCGCTTGGCCGCCAGCTCGGCGCCGAACGGCCGGGCAATCAGGGTCCAGACGAAGGCGAACAACAGGCCGACCGGGCCCGCCAGGTTGGAGTTGGCGAAGGCCAGGAAGTCCGCGTCGTAGGCACCCTGGATGCTGATGAACGACGAGGTGTTGACCAGCGTCAGCAGCATGCCGAGGTAGAAACGCGGCTGTACCGTCAGCGTGCCGATACAGATAAAGGGCACCGAAAACGCCAGCACCAGCATCGGGAAATCGTGCAGGTTGGGCAGCACCAGAAACAGGTAGAGGCTGGCGAACAGCACCGACATTGCGGTCCAGAAAAAGAACCGGTAGATCTGCGGCGCCGGGTCGTCCATGGAGGCGAAAAAACTGCAGGCCACCGCCGCCAGGATCACCGCGCTGCCACCGTCGGTCCAGCCCAGCAGGATCCACAGCACCGAGGCGACGATGATCGCGGTGACGGTGGAAAACGCCGAGTAGAACATGAGGCCCCGGTCGAGGAATGGCGTCAGCCGGCCCAGGCGCCAGTGGCGGTACACCGCGCGCCAGCTGTCCTGGCTTTCGCACTGGATGGCGGCTTGCAGGCTGCGGCAGTCTTGCCACAGATCCACCCACTCGCCCAGTCGGTACAGGGCATTGGAGAACAGTAATTGGTGGCGGTCATCCAGGGCCTCGGCATCGGGTTGCAGGGCTTCGATCTGGTCGCGCAGAACACGCCAGCGTTCGAGGGGCGCGTCCTTTTGCGTGCTGGCCAGCCACTCGTTGGCGGCGGTCAGCAACGGCGTGAAACGGTCGAGCAATTCCGGCGCGCGGTGTTCCAGGGCGTACACGGCGTTGTCGAGGGCATCGATCACCGGCAGCAGGTGGATCATCCGCCCGCGCAGCTCCTTGGTGTTGCGCACCGTTTGCGGCCGCGAGCCCTCGTGGGGCAGCTGGCCGATCATCAATTCCAGGGTGTTGAAGGTGGCAACCATGCCGCTGCGCAGGGTGCTGATTTCTTCGGGCTGCACGTTGCGGCTGAGGAAGCGCTGGCTGTAGACCTGGGCGTCGGCAAACCACTTGCTTACCGAGTCATCGAACACCGGCGCCAGGCGTCGCGGCCAGAACATCGCACCCACCACGGCGGCCACGGCGATGCCGAGGAAGATTTCTTCGGTCCGCGCTTCGGCCACATCCCACACCGCCAGGGGGTTATCCACCACCGGCAGGGCGATCAGCGGCAAGGTGTAGCCGGCCAGCATCAGCGCATAGCTGTTGGCGGTGCGCAGGTGCAGGGACAGGAACAGCAGAATCCCGGTCCACAGCGCGATCACCACCACCAACACGTAAGGCGTCTGCACAAACATCGGCACAAAAAACACCGCAGCGGCCGCGCCCATGAAGGTACCGACCGCCCGGTACAGCGCCTTGGAGCTGGTAGGGCCGACAAACGGGCTGGAAACGATATACACCGTGGCCATCGCCCAATACGGACGCGGCATTTGCATCAGCATGGCGATGTACAACGCGATCATTGAAGCGGCGAATGTCCTTACGCCATAGAACCAATCCTTGGCCGGCGGCATGCCGGTAAAAAATCCGTTCAAGAACTCACAACCATGGGATGTTGATTGGCGCCTTCGAAGGCCCGTAGGACACGCAGCGCAGCTTCCAGGTCATCGGGATCGATCGTCGCCAGCACCTCGCGGCGCAGGCGCACCAGCTGTTCTTCCACCGCCTGCACCAGCTCGCGGCCACGCTCGGTGAGGCTCAAGGACTTGGCGCGGCGATCGTGGATGTCTTCGGTGCGGCACACATAGCCGGAACTGCACAGCTGGTCCAACAGGCGCACCAGGGACGGGCTTTCCATCCCGGCGGCCTGGGCCACTTTGACTTGGTGCACACCGTCGCCGAGGCGGCCGATCATCAGCAGCGGCACGGCGCAGGCTTCAGAGATGCCATAGCTGACGAGCGTGGTCTGGCAGATTTTGCGCCAGGTCCTGGCACCTACCACCATGCTGCTGCTGATGTTCATCTGGAGTTGTTCGAGGGTCTGGGACACTGGACTCTTCGCATACAGTTAGTTTGCTAACTATCAATATGGTCGATGGATACAAAGCAGTCAAGTTTTGATACAAATTTGCGGATGGGTGGATGGCCCGTGGGCTAAGTAAAGCTGGTTTAGGGAAAGGTGGTTTGCTGCCAGCAACCGTCAGTCGCCTCACTCAGCTCACATGCGTCGTCAGGTATGCACGTTGTATATACTTCGTACATACCAATCTAGAGCATTCACTTATGTCAAAACTAGCCGTTTTCACCTTGAAGCTTGAGTCGGAACTACGCGACCAATTCATGGCCGAGTGCGAGGCTACCCACCGTCCTGCATCGCAAATCGTGCGAGATATGATGCGTCAGTTTGTCCAGGCCCAGCAGGAATCACGGGAGTACGATGCGTTCTTGCAGCGTAAAGTAGACGCCTCTCGCGCCTCGATACAGGCAGGCAGAGAGATTTCCAATGAGGATTTGGAAGCTGAGTTTTCTGCGAAACGTGCTCACGTAGATAATCAGGAATGAGGGTTGCCTGGACGCCGGAAGCGGCGCAGGACCGTAGGGATATCTGGGACTTTTTATTTGAGAAAAACCCACAAGCCGCAGCCGATATGGATCGACGCTTCAGCAGTGCAGTGCTGGGACTGGCAAAACACCGAGAAATCGGTCCACTCGGCAGGATCACGGGCACACGCGAAGTCATTCCTCATCCAAGCTACCGCCTTGTTTACCAACTTGAGCCCGACGTAGTAAGGGTCGTAGCGCTTGTGCACACCGCTCGCCAATGGCCACCAGAGAAAGCAACCGCCTCTTGACGGCTTAGACTCCTCGCCCCTCTCTCAACCGCAAATTCAACTCATCCACCACCTCCGCCCAATCCGCATCCCCCAAAATCTCTTCGCGCAAAAACGCCCGCTGGCTTGGCGTCCAGAAAAACGCATCCGCCAGGTGCAGTTCGGGTTTGAGTGGGGAGTGGACCGCGATGTACTGCTCAATGCTGACCGGGTCATCGGGCAAACCGAGCTGTTTGAACAACGATGGCAAGTTGTGGACTGGGGATTCCATGAGGCGTTCCTGGAGAGAAGGTTCACCTGAGTCTAGCCCCCAGGCGAACATAAACCTCTCCGGTGTTGCGCAGATTAATCGCAACCCTCGCGGTGCACGCCCGCTGGCGCGTTACACAGCACGAACAGCCGGGCCCGTGCGCCACCGCCATCCTGCTGGCTGAGCTGGCGCCACCCTGTCGGTAACGGAGCAAACTCATCCGGCGGCTCCGTGCCGCTGATCAGCCATACACGCGGGGTCTCGGCGGGTAACGCCGACAAGCGATCAAGGTAGATGCGCCCGCCGTCCTGGTCCACCAAGGTGCCAAAACCGTAGGCGTTCGGCCGTGTGGACTTGCCGGAGGCGGTCGGCGGTGTGAAGAGCTGCAACTGGGCGTCGGTCTCGTCGTAATAGACGTAGGGCAGGTACCACAGCATGTCGCTGATGACGATGCGGTCATCTTCCTGGTAGTTGCGATTGACGAACTCCACCACCACGTTGAATTGATCATGTTCATCGACGGTGGCGTTGGTCTTCACGCCTACCCACTCGACCCCGACAAACAGCACCAGCAGTGCTGCCCCCGCGAGCGGCAGGCGTGGCGACAGACGGTCGACAGCCACCGCCACGATGATCGGCAAACTCATCGCGTAGGCGGTGAGATAACGCTCGATAAACACCGGGGAAATAAACGAAACCCCATAGACCAGCACCACCGGCAGCATGAAAAACAGCGCCAGCAGCCAACCAAACCGATAGCGGCTTTGATCGCGCCAGGCGGATACGCCTACCAACGCTATCAGTAATAAAGGAAACGCAATGAAGAGGGGGCGCCACAAATGGTCACCCGGGTCCTGAATGAGGAACTGCCACACCATGGACGGCACGGAGTACAGGTTGACCGGATCCTCCCAGCCAATATCACCGCCCACTTTGAGTTCTTCGGTGTGATGCACCAGGCCCAGCAAATTCGGCAGCCAAGGCAGGTACAGCAAGACAATGGCAAGGTTGGCCAACCACCAGCCCGGACGCGTGACAAGGCGCAGGCCGCCGGCCCGTGGCTGGCGCAGCAACAGCAGCCATGACCAATGCACCAGTACGCACAAGGCAGTGAAGTAGTGGGTGTAGAAAGCCGCCGTCATCAACAGCGCATAGGCCATCAGATAGCGCTTGCGTTCAGGCTGGCGGACCCAATACACCAATGCCAGGGTGGCGGCCAGCAGCCACACACCCAGCAACGAATACATTCGCACTTCCTGGCTGTAGCGCACCGCCGTAGGCAGCAACGCCAGCAGAATCCCCGCCAGCACCGCCGCGCGGCGGGTCGCAATCAGCCGCGTCAGCCAGACCCCCAGGCCGACCGCAACCACACCGGGGATCGCGCTCATGCTGCGCAGGGAGAAAATACTGTCGCCAAACACCTCGATCCAGCCGCGCAGCATGAAGAAATACAGCGGCGGGTGAACGTCATGGGCGGCGTGAAACCACAGATCCTCCAGGGAATACTCAGCGAGCAACAGGCTTGAACCTTCATCGCCCCAGATGGCGGCGGCGGTCAGGCCATAGAAACGCACGGCCATGGCCAACGCCAGCAGCGGCACCCACCACAATCGAGCCAGCCAGCCGGCATTCTCCCAAAGACCAGGATTGACCACGGGAAATGCCCCGGCCTTGTTGTCTTGTTCCGCCACAGAGCGTCGCACCTCTACTTCCTCACCCACTACTGAACCTGCGCTTGCGCGAACACCCGCCACTCTAGGTTAAAAGGCCTTGATTCGCCCGCTGTTTTGCTCGTTTTGAGCCGTCATCCGCCAATCGGACAAATCTGAATTTTGCGCAGGGTGTCTCCGACGCTTTGGTCGGATCAGGCTATGATTGCTGCCTTCCATGGATTCAGGATCAAGGACACTTCATGCGCATCGGTCTTCTGTCACCCCTGGCACTGGCATTGCTCGCCTCCCTGCCCCTTCAGGCCCACGCCAGCGGCGATGACTCGTGCTACCCGGATTGGCGGGTGTCGCGTAACAGCCTGGACGTGTGCAGCAACCTGCCGTTTTTGAGCCCAGGCAATGACAGCCGGGTCAACCTGCGGCTGCTGCTGGCGGACAAGAACGTCATGCCGCTGGCACCGAATGCCCTGGGCGAGCAGGACTTTTCCGAAGGCTTTGGTCCGGTGCCATTCCCGGTGTATCGGCTCACGCCGGCTGCGGATGAGCCCGACAACAAGCCCGACGACTCGCGCACCGCCGAACTGGATGAACTGCTCAGCCCGCTGGGCATCAAGCGCGATGACTACAAGGCCGCCGGCGAAGCCTTCCTTTCCGGCGAAGGCAGCCGTTGCCGCAGCAACGCCGATGACAGCGCCGCCGCGTTTATCAGCCAGGTGGTGAAGGCCGATGTTCCGCAGGCCGAGCGCCAACTACTGGCCAAACTGCGGTTACAGATGCTCGGCAGCTGTTCCTCGAACGGCATAGCGGCAGGCGATACAGACCCAATCAAATCCGCAGACGGCCAGGCATTGCTCGCCTACCTGAAAGCCGCCGGGGACTTTTACAGCGGGCGCTTCAGCGATGCGCAAAAAGGGTTTGCCGGGCTGACGAGCAGCTCGCTGCCCTGGCTCAAGGAAACAGCGCTGTACATGACCGCCCGCACCGCGCTGAACGACGCCCAGCAAAACGCCTTCGATGAATACGGCACGCCGTCCCTTGAGCATGTGGATAAGTCCGCGCTGCAAAGGGCCGAAAGCGGTTTCGACGATTACCTGAAAACTTATCCACAGGGCGAATACGCCGCCTCCGCCCGTGGCCTGCTGCGCCGGGTGCACTGGCTGGCGCCCAACCCCGACAAACTGGCGGACGACTTCGCCTGGCAACTGACCCAGGCCACCGAGGCCCAGCGCAACGTATCCTTGGATGAACTGGTGCAGGAAGCCGACACCAAATTGCTGACCAGCACCACCGCACCAGTGGGCAATCCGTTGATCCTGGCCCTCAATGACCTGATGTGGATGCGCGCCGGTGACCCGCCGAAGCTCACCCGTGAAGCCCTCGATGGGCAGAAGTCGACATTCGCCCAGGAACCGGCGTTATATGACTACGTGCAGGCGGCGTTTGCCGTGTACGTCGAGCACCAACCCGATCGCGCCTTGAAGTTGTTGCCGCAAGACGTGCCGTCGAATCTGGACTACTTCGCCTTCAGCCAGCAGACCCTGCGCGGCCTGGCATTGGAAGCCAAGGAAGACTGGAAAGCCGCCGAAGCCTTGTGGCTGCAACTGTTGCCGCTGGCCAAGCAACCGCTGCAACGCGACCAGCTGGAGCTGGCATTGGCGATGAACTACGAACGCAGCGGCCAACTGGCGAAGGTGTTCGGCACCGACTCGCCGATCAGCGCCAAACAGGTGCGCTACATCCTGCTGCGCAACGTCGCCGGTCCCGACCTGCTGCGCCAACAGCTTGCCCATGCCGGCGACCCGGTAGAGCGCCAGACCGCGCAATTCACGCTGCTCTATAAAGACCTGCTGCGCGGCCAGTTCGAGACCTTTGCCGAGGACCTGAAGCAACTGCCCGCCCAGGTTCCCGATGACAAGCTGAGCACCAGCCTGGGCTACGTCTACGGCGGCGGCCAGTCGTTGAAACTGTTCCAATGGAAGGGTGACAAGGCCGAATCCGGCTACACCTGCCCGAGCATCGCGCAAATCGCCAGCACCTTGCAGGCCGATCCGAAAAACCCGCAGGGCCTGAACTGCCTGGGTGAATTCGTCCTGCGTAACGGCCTGGACGGCATGCCTCTGGAACAGGCGCGCTCCGCCGGCAGCCTGGGCAGTACCGCCTCGCCCTTCAAGGGTGAAACCTTCTCGCGACTGGAGGGCTACAAGCGGGTAATCGGTAATCCCAAGGCACCGCGAAACGACAAGGCTTACGCACTGTTTCGCGCCATCAACTGCTATGGGCCTTCGGGCTACAACAGCTGCGGTGGCGAAGACGTCGACAAGGCCGTGCGCAAAGGTTGGTTCCGCCAGCTGAAAACCGGGTTTGCCGATACCCAGTGGGGCAAGTCGCTGCAGTATTACTGGTAAGCCATGAAGCGTTTCTGGCTGGCCCTGCTCCTGCTGGCAAGCCCGGCCTTCGGTGCGGTGGACGCCCGCGACCATGATGCATTCTGGCTGTGGAGCGGCGTCGCGCCGCAGCCGGTGCTCAAGCAGGCGAAAACCCTATACATCCTCCAGGGCCAGATCAATTCAACCCGCCGCGCGCCCCAGCGTGGCGTGCAATTCATCGCCCAGGGCATGAGTGTGCCGCGCATCACCCACGGCGAAATCTGGGTGGTGTACCGCGCCCACACCCTGCACTGGCACGAATCGGTCTACAGCCAGATGCTCGGCCAGGTACAACGCTGGCGGGACGCGGGCAATCCGGTGGTTGGCATCCAGATCGACTTCGATGCGCGCACGCAATACCTCGACGAATACGCCGACTTCCTGCGCGACCTGCGCCAGCGACTGCCCAAGGATTTGCGCCTGAGCATCACCGGGCTGATGGACTGGAGCAGCAACGCTGACCCGGCCGCCATCGCCCAACTCAAGGGGGTGATTGATGAAGTGGTGGTGCAGACCTACCAGGGCCGCCACAGCATTCCGGATTACGCGGCGTACCTGCCACGGATGAACCGGCTGGGAGTGCCGTTCAAGATTGGCTTGATTCAGGGTGGGGCGTGGGAAGAGCCGGGGTATTTGAAGGGGAATGAGTGGTTTCGTGGGTATGTGGTGTTTTTGCAGAACCCTTGAATGCCCACAGTCCCTGGACTGTGGGCACTGGTATTAAGGCCCTGCCGTCTGTTCCGGATACACCGACTCCCAGCCCCCGCCCAATGCCTTGTACAACCCGACCATGGCCAGGGAAACCCCGGTGGAGCTTTCCACCCACTGTTCCTGCGTCGCCAGCAACGCACTTTGCACCGTCAGCACGTTGACGAAATCCACCACGCCTTCGACGTATTGATGCTGCGCCGTGGCAAGGGCGATCTGGTTCTGCCGCACGGCTTCGGCGAGGCTGTCGCGCCGCAGTTGGCTGGCGTTGTAGCGAGTCAACTGGTCGTCGATTTCATGCCAGGCCCGCAGCACGGTTTGCTGGTAGGCCAAAGCCGCTTCCTGTTGCTGGGCTTCGCGCAGATCGAGCATGCCTTGCAGCCGGCCACCGTTGAAAATCGGCAAGCTCAGTTGCGGGCCAAAGGCGAATGCACGGGAACTCCACGAACCGAGATCTGCCAGCTGCAACGCCTGGGAGCCCACGCTGCCGGACAGGGTGATGCGCGGGTAGAAGTCGCCCTTGGCCACGCCGATGGAAGCGGTGGCGGCATGCAAGCGCGCTTCGGCCTGGCGGATATCAGGGCGGCGCTCGGCCAGTTGCGACGGCAGTCCGATGGCGACCTGGCGTTGGGTCTGCGGCACGGCGGCGTCCTTGGACAGTTCGGCATACAGGGCTTGTGGCGGCTCGCCCATCAGCAGGCTCAGGGCGTTGATCAACTGGTCCTGGCGTTGCTGCAAGTCCGGCAGGCGCGCCTCAATGGCGGCGACTTGAGCGGCGGCTTCGGCGACGTCCAGGTCTGTGGCAACCCCGTCGGCCAAACGCAGTTGCGACAGCTTGAGGCTGTGGCGGGCGACGTCGAGGTTTTGCTCGGTGACGGCCCGGGTGTTCTGCACGCCGCGCAGTTGGATGTAGTCCTGGGCGGTTTCCGCCAGCACTGACAGCAGCACGGCACGGCGGTCGTTTTCGGCGACTTGCAGGGTAGCGTCGGCGGCTTCGGTTTCGCGTTTTACCCGGCCCCAGAAGTCCAGTTCCCAGGCAGCGGAGAACCCCATGTCCCATTGGTTAAAGGCCGAGCGGCCATTCTTGCCGGAGGGATCGCTCAAGCCATCGGCGCTGTTGCGTTGGCGCAGGTAATCGCCGGTGGCGTTCACGGTCGGGTAGCGCTCGGCAGTGATCACCTGGCGCGCCGCGCGGCTTTGTTGCAGGCGACTGCTGGCGAGTTTCAGGTCAAGGTTGTCGGTCAGGGCACGACGCGTCAGCGCGGTAAGTTGCTGGTCATGGAACACTTCCCACCAACGCTCTTCCAACGGGTCGTTGACCGCATGACTGGCGGCTTGTCGGCCCTGTGGCTCGGTCCATTTGCCCAGCGGGTTTTGCGGGCGCTGGAAATCCGGGCCGACGGTGCAGGCACTCAGGCTGAGCAAGCTCAAGGTCATCCAGGCGAGACGTCTCATTGCTGGGCGACCTCCCGTGGCTGGGCGGCGGCGTGGGTGTCGACGCTGGCTTCCACCGACATGCCGACCCGCAGGCGTTCGGTCAGCGCCTGGCCGGGCTCCAGGATGATTTTCACCGGAATGCGCTGCACCACCTTGGTGAAGTTGCCGGTGGCGTTGTCGGGTTTGACCGAGGCAAACGTCACGCCGGTAGCTGGCGCCAGGCTTTCGAGGTGGCCCTTGAGCACGTCGCCGTCGAGGCTGTCGACCCGCACTTCAACCGCTTGGCCTGCGTGCATGTGGGACAGTTGGGTCTCCTGGAAATTGGCCACCACGTAGGCCTCGGCCAGCGGCACCACAGCGAGAATCTTGCTGCCCGGCGTCACGTAGGCGCCAACTCGCACTGCACGCTCGCCGACCATGCCGTCCACCGGCGCGACGATGCGGGTGTACGACAACTGAAAGCTGGCCATTTCCAGTGCGGCCTGGGCACGTTTCAAACCGCCTTGCGCCGCATCCCGCTGGGCGCTGAGGATTTCCACTTGCTTGCGTTCGGCAGCCAACACCGCCGTGGCATTCGCCAGGCGTGCGGTGGCCTGGTCGATGCGGGTCTTGGCTTGCTGAGCGTTCTGCACCGTACCGGCGCCTACGCCCGCGAGGTGGTTGTAGCGGTTCAGTTCGTGCTCGGCAAACGCCACTTCGGCGCGGTCTGCCGCCACCGTGGCCTGGGCCTGGGCAATCACCGAGCTTTGCCGCTCCAGGGTCGCCGTGGCGTTTTTCAGTTGCGCCTGGGCCACCAACGTATCGGCATCAGCCGCCTGGGCGGCGGCGCGGAAGTCACGGTCATCGATCAGCGCCAGCAACTGGCCGGCCTTGACCCGCTGGTTGTCTTCCACCAGCACTTCCTTGATAAACCCGGCCACGCGTGGCGCCACCAGGGTGTAGTCGGCGGCGACGAAGGCGTCGTTGGTGGTCTGGCGCTTGCTGCCGAACACGCCCGGCGCCAGCAGGTAAACCAGCACACCTACGGCAAACACAGTGATGACGGTTACAGCGATTTTGTCTTTGCGTTTCATAACGATCCCTTTGGCTCAGTGAGCAATCAAGTCGGCGCGCGGGGCGGATAAATCCGCGTCGGCATCCAGAAAATCAGCAGGATCAACACCGCCGCGACACCCGCCATGACGTAGTAGAGATCCGAAGAAGTGAGCACCACGGCCTGCTGGTGCAAGCGATGGGCAAGGCCGGCGGCATCGCTGTCGGCCAGGGGCGAGTTGCCCAGGCTGTCCACCAACATGGTCGAGTGGAAATGCAAACGGTGGGTGGTCAAGGCGTCGATCACGCCGGTAGCGACCACGGCGGCCAGGCCTTTGACGGTGTTGAACCACGCCGAGGCGAACGGCCCGTCCTGGGGCGTGATGCTGCCCGTGGAGAGCATCAACAGCGGCAACACCGCCATCGGTTGCCCGAAGATTTGCAGCAATTGCAGCGCGTAGAAATCATCGCGGATCCACGCCGACGTCAGCTGCGCCCCGCCCACGCAGGACAGGATCAACATGCTCAAGCCGATGCCCAATACCCAACGGCAATCGACCCAGCGCAGGTTGCACAGCGCCGCCACCAACGGCAGCGCGATCAACTGCGGTAACGCCATGATCAGCATCACCGGGGCAGTTTGCAGCGGGCGGTAGCCCTGCACCTGAGCCAGGTAGCTGGACGGAATGATGGTCACCGCCAGCAGCACGATCAGCACGCCGGCGAGCACGATCAGCGCGAACGCCAGGTTACGAATGCCGAGCATCTGCAACTTGAAAAACGGCATCGGGTGCGACCATTCGTTGATCATGAACAACACGAGCAACACCAGGCCGCCAATCAGCAACGAGGTGATCAGCGACGACTCGAACCAGTCCAGGCGATTGCCCTGTAGCAGGCCGATCACCAGCATGCAGATCGCCGGAAACCCCAGCAGCAGGCCGCGCCAGTTGAACGGCTTGAAGCGCTCCAGGCGCAACGGGTCCTGGGGCAAGCCGTAGGCTACGGCGGCCATGGCCAACAGGCACGGCCCGACAATCTGCCAGAACGCCCATTGCCAACCGACGTATTCGGTCCACATGGCCGCCAGCGGTGTACCGAGGCTGGGCCCGAAGGTCGCGGTCAGGGCATAGCCGGCCAGGCCGTATAGCTTGACGTTGGCCGGCAGGAAGCGCAGGGCCACGGTCATCAGCATCGGCGGCAAGGCGCCGCCGGCCAGGCCTTGCACGGTGCGCAAAATCAGCAGGCTTTCGTAATTCGGTGCGAACGGGCACAGCACGCCGAGCACGGTGAACAGGCCGATGGCGCACAGGGTGAAACGGCGCAGGGAGAACGTCACCGAACACCAGGGTGCAAAGGCCATCGCCGAGACGGAAGTAGCGGTGTACGCGGCCACCAGCCAGGTGCCTTCGTCGAAACCGATGTACATCGCACCGCGAATATCGGCGAGGGCGACTTTGGTCACCATTTCGTTGAGGCCGGACACCAGTACCGCGAGCAACACGCCCACCAGGCCGATGATGATGCGCGGGCCGAAAACGGGCGGGGTGATGGCGGTCGGCTTGGCTGCGGCCAGGGGTGCGGGAGCAGCGAGGGACGTCATGAACTACAACTCGGCATAGGAAATACCCGAGCAGTTTAATCAGGCTTAGACATGACAAAAAGTGACTTATAGGAAGCTTATAAGTGCACCAGACGCAACGATCAAAATGTAGGCGATCGCTGTGGGAGCCGGGCTTGCCCGCGATGGCATCACCTCGCTGTTCCTGAAAAATCGGGTCGCCCGCATCGCAGGCAAGCCAGCTCCCACATTGACCGAGCTTACTTGCGACTCACGTGGGTTGCGCTTCCTGCCACGTCGCCTCGCAGCATTCACGCATGGTCTCGCGCAGCCATTTATGGGCCGGGTCCTTGTCGAAACGCGGGTGCCAGGCCTGGGTCAACACCAGGGTCGGCAGGGAGATGGGCAAGGTAAATGCGCGCAACGGCAGCTTCAGGCGGTTGGCGCTGTAGAGCGCTTCCTTGGGCACCGGCAGGATCAGGTCGGAATCCGGCAGCATGAACATCGCGCCGTGAAACCCGGGGGCGATCATGGCCACTCGACGTTCCAGGCCTTGGGCGTTGAGCGCCGTGTCGATCGGCCCACGGGCGATGCCGCGCCGGGAGATGCTGATATGGGAATAGCTGGCGAACCGTGCAGCGGTGATTTCTCCATCGAACAACGGGTGCCCTTCCCGCGCCAGCCCGACGAAGGTGGTGGTGAACAGGTTCTGCACCTTCACTTCCGGGGTGATCGGCATGGTGTTGCCCACCCGCAGGTCGAGCCGGCCTTCCCGCAGGGCTTCGTCATCGGTGTCGCCTTCGGGCACGAAGCGCAGCTCGCACAGCGGCGCCATGCGCTCCATGGTGTCGAACAGCCGACCGCCATACACCCCGACAAAAAAGTCATTGGCCCGCACGCTGAACCGGCGGCGCAGGGTACGCAGGTCCACTTCGTCCGCCGAGCGGAACAGCAGCGCCGCCTGTTCCACCACGTTACGCACCTGGCCTTGTAGCTCCAGGGCCTTGGGCGTCGGCACCAGGCCGCGACCGGCGCGCACCAGGATCGGATCACCCACCGCCTCGCGGATTCGCGTGAGGGTGCGACTCATGGCGGCCGGGCTCAGGTTCATCCGCCGCGCGGCACCCACCACGCTGCCCTCGTCGAGCAAGGCGTCGAGGGCGACCAGCAGGTTCATGTCCGGTAATTGCATGCCAAGCACTCGTGATGGGTTGGGAGTGAACTTGGCGCAATCGTAGCAGACTGTGGCGAGGGAGCTTGCTCCCGCTGGGCTGCGAAGCAGCCCCAAAATTTGCAATCGAGCTTTTTCTGACAGAAAGCGGTGATGTTATTGGGGCCGCTTCGCGGCCCAGCGGGAGCAAGCTCCCTCGCCACAGGGTGGGTGTTTCAGTCAGGGTGGGTGCTTCAGTCAGCGTTGCATGCCCCAGCGCTTCACGGTGACCCGCTCCAGGGTGTCAAACACCAGGTTCTCCACCAGCAGCCCGATCAGGATCACCACTGCCAAGCCGGCAAATACCTTGTCGGTGTACAGCTCGTTGCGGTTCTGGAAGATGTACCAACCCAAGCCGCCCTTGCCGCTGGTGGCGCCGAATACCAGCTCGGCAGCAATCAGTGTGCGCCAGGCAAACGCCCAGCCGATTTTCAGCCCGGCGAGGATCGACGGCAGCGCCGCCGGAATCAGGATGAACAGCACGAAACGCATGCCCTTGAGGCCATAATTGCGACCGGCCATGCGCAGGGTTTCGGAGACACCGAGAAACCCGGAATAGGTGTTGAGCGCCAGCGCCCACAACACTGAATGCACCAGCACAAAGATCAGGCTGTTCTGCCCCAGGCCAAACCACAACAGCGCCAGCGGCAGCAGGGCAATCGCCGGCAATGGGTTGAACATCGAGGTCAGGGTGCTCAGCAGGTCGCGGCCCAATTGGGTCGACACCGCCAGGGTGGTCAGGGCGAACGCCAGCACAATGCCGATCAGGTAACCCTTGATCAGCACCACCAGCGAGATGCTGACCTTGCTCAACAGCTCACCACTGGCCATGCCGTCGTAGAACGCGCTCAGGGTCTGCAGGAAGCTTGGCAGCAGCAGGTCATTGTTTTGATAACGGGCGGCCGCTTCCCAGAGGATCGCGAGCACGATCAGGATCAGGCTTTTTCGCAGCCAGCCTTGTTGCCACAACCGCTGACGCAGCGGCAACTCGCGCTCTACGCGAACACCGGGCAACGGTTCGAGGGTGATTTCATATTCCTGGCGCATGGTGGAAACCCTTCAATAAGCGATGCGGATATCGGCGAAACCCAGCTCGGTTTCCGCCTCGGGCGCTTCATCAAACAACAGCCGATGAATGCGCCGCGCCGAAGCCTGGAACGCCACACCGCCAAGGCTGTGCAGGTCGTATTGATGGCTGTGGATTTCCGCGCGCACCCGCCCCGGGTGCGGCGACAGCAACAGGATGCGGTTGCCCACCACCAGCGCTTCTTCAATGGAGTGGGTGACGAACAACAGCGTGAAGCGCACCTCTTCCCAGAGCAGCAGCAACTCTTCCTGCATCTTGCGTCGGGTCAGGGCGTCGAGGGCGGCGAAGGGTTCGTCCATCAGCAGGATTTTTGGCTGCATGGCCAACGCCCGGGCGATCGCCACGCGGGCCTTCATGCCACCGGACAGGGTGTGCGGGTAGGCATCGGCAAAGGCCGTGAGGCCGACTTTTTCCAGGTAGTACAGCGCTCGCTCTTCGGCCTCGCGACGCTTGAGGGTCTTGGAGGCGAGCAGCGGGAACATGACGTTCTGCTTGACGGTTTTCCACGGCGGCAGTTGGTCGAACTCCTGGAACACCACGATGCGGTCCGGCCCTGGCTGCTCGACTTTTTGCCCAAGCAGACGGATCTCACCCTCACACGGCTTGATAAAGCCGGCGATGGATTTCAGCAGCGTGGATTTGCCGCAGCCCGAAGGCCCCAGCAATACAAAACGGTCCGCCGGGTCGATCTCGAAACTGACTTGGTGAGTGGCCCGCACGACCCGTTCCGGCGTGCGGTATTCAAGGCTGACTTTATCCACCGAAAGCAGTGCTTCGGTGGTGGTCGGGTTGCTGGCCGTGTGGCCTTGCAAGGGCGCGTTCATGTCAGCTCCCTTGCAGCGGCTTGGCGTCCTGGAAGAAGTAATCCTTCCACGATTCGGGTTTGTTTTTGATCGCACCGACGCGGTAGAGGAATTCCGCCAGCGGGTAGGTATTTTTCGGCGTGACGCTGAATTCGAATTGCGGGTTTTCGATGATTTTCAGCAGCTCGGCGCGGTCGATCTTGGCCTTCGTCACGCGGATGTAGGTATCGGCGGCCGCGCCTTTGTCGTTCTGGGCGAATTGGGCCGCTTCGGTCAGCGCCTCGACGAACGCCTTGTAGGTTTTCGGGTTGTCGTTGCGGAATTTCTCGGTGGCGAACAGCACGGTCGGCGAGTTGGGGCCGAGGATGTCGTAGGAGTTGAGCACCACGTGCACGTTCGGGTTGGTCAGGGCCTGTTCCTGGAACGGCGGGTTGGAGAAGTGCCCGGTCAGCTCGGTACCACCGGCGATCAACGCAGCCGTGGCATCCGGGTGCGGGACGGCGACGGTGTACTTGTCGAGGCGATTGAATTCCTTGTCGCCCCACTGCTTGGCCGCGGCGTATTGCAGGAAGCGCGACTGCACGGACACGCCCACTGCGGGTACGGCAATGCGGTCTTTTTCGGTGAAGTCCGCAATGGTCTTGACCTTGGGATTGTTGCTCACCAGGTAGTAAGGGAAGTTGCCCAGGGAGGCGACAGCTTTCACGTTCTGCTTGCCGTGGGTGCGGTCCCAGATGGTCAGCAGCGGGCCGACGCCAGCCCCGGCGATGTCGATGGAGCCGGACAGCAACGCATCGTTGACGGCGGCGCCGCCGGACAGTTGGGTCCAGTCGACCTTGATGTCGATGCCTTCCTGCTTGCCGTATTTCTCGATCAGGTTCTGGTCGCGCACCACGTTGAGCAACAGGTAGACGATGCCGAACTGCTCGGCGATGCGAATCTCGCCTTCGGCCTGGGCGGCCGCAGGTGCAACAAGGCTGCCGGCCAGCAGGCTGAAGCCCAGGCCGACCGTGGCGGCCAGGCGCGCAAATGGGATTTTCTTGGACATGGTCTTGCTCCGGATCAGAAAGGCGCGTCGCCCTGGATGGTGGTGCGGTACAGCTTGCGCCGCAGGTGGCTCGGGCAGCCGGCCGCCAGATGGATCAGCGAGCGGTTGTCCCAGAACACCAGGTCGTGGGGCTGCCACTGATGGCGGTAGATGTTTTCCGGCAGCACGCTGTGGGCGTAGAGCTGGGCCAGCAGGTCACGGCTTTCGTCTTCCGGCAGGCCGACGATGCGGGTGGTGAAGCCCTCACTGACGAACAGCGCCTTGCGGCCGTTTTCCGGATGGGTACGTACGATCGGGTGCACCACTTCCGCCACTTGGGCCAGCTGCTCAGGCGTGAGGGTCGGGCGCCAGTTGCCTTCGAATTTGGTTTCGCTGTAGCGCGCCGTGTAGGAGTGTGCGGCGCTGCGACCTTCGACGGCTTTGCGCAGAGAGTCGGGCAGGTGGTCCCAGGCTTTGTGCATGTCGGCGAACAAGGTGTCGCCACCTTCGGACGGCAGCTCTTGGGCATGGAGCATCGAGCCGAGGCTCGGCAGTTCCTTATAGGAGAGGTCCGAGTGCCAGAACTTGCCGGCGTCCCCCAGGCCGATGGATTGGCCATTTTCGATGATGTTGGAGACGATCAGGATTTCCGGGTGGTTGGCCAGCAGGAATTGTTTGAGCACGTGGATTTGCAGCACACCGAAGCGGCGGCTGAAGGCGATCTGTTGCTCGGGAGTGATGCGTTGGTCGCGGAAGACGACGACGTGATGGTCCAGGTGCGCGCGATGGATGCGGGCGAAGTCCTGGTCGCTGACCGGGCGGGCCAGGTCCAGGCCAATGATCTCGGCGCCGACGCTGCCGGGAAATGGACGGATCTCAAAGGTTTGTGCAGTGTCGTTCGCTGTTGGAACAGTAGAGGTGGCAGACATGAGTTCACTCCCGGGCAGTCAGGAGAGTGACTTTATAGTCATAAGAACGGCATTTTAAATACCGTTAATGAATATCGATATGGCTTTTGTACAGGCCATGGCACTTGGGTGTTTTGGAGGGCCTCATCGCGGGCAAGCCCGGCTCCCACAGGGGGCGGCCGGGCTTGCCAGGGCGTGCAATCGGGATCAGCGCTCGTGCAACGCCTCCGCCCGCGCCCGAAGGATGGGCTTGAGCAGGTAGCTGAGGATGCTTTTCTGGCCGGTGATGATGTCGACCGAAGCCACCATGCCGGGGATGATGATCAGCGGCTTCTCATCGGTGCCCAGGTGGCTGCGGTCGGTGCGCAGGGTGATCATGTAGTAGGTGGTTTTCTTGTCTTCGTCGGTGATGGTGTCGGCACCGATGCGCTCGAGCTTGGCCTTGAGGCCGCCGTAGATGGTGTAGTCATAGGCGGTGAACTTGACCACCGCTTCTTGCCCCGGGTGCAGGAAGGCGATGTCTTGCGGGCGTATCTTGGCTTCCACCAGCAAGGTGTCATCCAGCGGCACGATTTCCACCATGTCGCTGCCTGGCTGGATCACGCCGCCGACGGTGTTCACCAGCAGCTGCTTGACGATGCCGCGCACCGGCGAGGTCACCAGGGTGCGGCTCACCCGATCTTCCAGGGCCTTGCCGGTAGACGCAGCCTTGTTCAGTTCGGTACGGGCTTCGTTGAGTTGCGTCAGGGCCTCACTGCGGAATTTGCCGCGGGTTTCGTCGATCTTGCGCTGCACTTCCTTGATCGCCGATTCGGCACGGGGAATCGCCAGGGTCGTTGCATCGAGTTGGCCACGGGTTTCCATTTCCGCACGCTTGAGCCGCAGCACTTCAACCGGGGAGACCGCGCCCTGGGCCACCAACGGCTCGGACATGTTGATTTCCTGGCGCTGCAACGACAGCTGGTTGCGGTATTGGCCTTGCTTGGAGGAGAACTCGCGCAGTTCCTGTTGGCGCTGCACCAGTTGCTCCTGCAACCCGCCGACTTCGTCCTTGAGCTGCTGACGGCGGCTGTCGTACAACGAGCGCTCACTGGCAGCCTGGCTTGGCGCGGCCTTGAGCACGTCGTCCGGAATATTCAGCGGGCGGTCATCCACCTGCGCGCTCAAGCGTTCGACCCGCAGCAACATCGACAACCGCAGGGCTTCGGTTTCGCCGGCGTTGGACACAAAGCGCGTGTCATCCAGACGAATCAACGGCGCCCCGGCTTCGACGATCTGGCCCTCCTTGACGTACAGTTCTGCGACGATACCGCCTTCAAGGTTTTGGATTTTCTGCAGTTTGGAGGACGGAATCGCCTTGCCGTCGCCACGCGTCACTTCGTCGATACTGGAGAAATACGCCCAGCCCACCAGGAACAGGAAAAACGCGATGATCGCCCAGATGGTCAGGCGGATGACCCGCGGCGCATCTTCGATCAGTGCTTTGTTGACCTCGGGCAGCGGCTGGTCTTGCAGGGATTCGGAGCCTTTGAAGTAGCGGCCAATCGCGTTTTTGAAGGACTTAAGCGACACTGATTTGCCCCTTTTTCAACGCTTCCATGACGGCGGCTTTCGGGCCATCGGCGAGAATCTGACCACGATCGACCACCAACAGACGGTCCACCAGGGACAGCAGCGAGGCGCGGTGCGTGACCAGCACGACCGTCTTGTTTTGCACCACAGCTTGCAGGCGTTGTTTCAAGCGTTCTTCACCGGTGTTGTCCATGGCGCTGGTCGGTTCGTCGAGCAGCAAGATAGGCGGGTTGAGCAGTAAGGCACGGGCCAGCGCGACGTTCTGCCGCTGGCCGCCGGACAGGTTCTGCCCGCGCTCGCCGACTTGCAGTTCGTAACCTTGGGGGTGCAGGCGGGCGAACTCGTGGACACCGGCCAATTCCGCGGCTTGCAGGACCATTTCGTCTTCGACATAGCGGGCACCGGATACCAGGTTGTCCCGCAGGGTGCCGGCCAGCAGTTGGATATCCTGGGGGACGTAGCCGATGTTGTGGCGCAGCTCGCTGACGTCGATCTGGCGAACGTCCACGCCGTCCACCAGCAAGGCGCCGGAGTCGGGTTGGTAGAGGCCGACAATCAATTTGGCCAGTGAGCTTTTACCCGAACCACTGCGCCCGATAATGCCGATCTTTTCCCCGGGCTTGATCACCAGGTTGAGGTCTTTCAGCGCGGCGTTTTGCTGGTCCGGGTAGGTGAAGTTCAGGCCCCGGCATTCGATCGCACCTTGCAGCGTGCGGCGGCTCATCGGACGCTCTTCGAAGTTGCGCTCTTGGGGCAACTCCATCATCTGGTCTACCGATTTCATGGTGACTTTGGCTTGCTGGTAACGGGTCAGCAGGCCAGACAGCGAAGCCAGCGGGCTCAAGGCACGGCCACTGAGCATGTAGCAGGCAATCAGGCCGCCCATGCTCAGGTTGCCGTCGATGATCTGGTAAACACCGAAGCAAATCATCACCACGCCCGCCAATTGCTGAATCAGCAGCGTCATGTTCATCGACAGGCCCGACAGCAACTTCACCCGCAGTTCCAGACGGCTGAGGGTGCCAATGGTTTGTTCCCACTGGTATTGGCGTTCACTTTCGGCGTTATTGACCTTGACCGCGTCCAGCCCGGCGAGGGTTTCGATCAGGCTCGACTGACGCTCGGCGGCCAGGGCCATGGTTCGCTCCATGGTTGCCACCAGGGGCTTTTGCAGGGCGTAACCGATGCCCAGGGCCAGCGGGAACGCCAACACCGGGATCCACACCAGGTGCCCGCCGAGGATAGCGATCACCAGGAAAATCAGCAGGGTGAACGGCAGGTCGATCAGGCTGGTGAGGGTCAGCGACGCGAGGAAATCCCGCAGGCTCTGAAACTCGTGGATATTTTGGGCAAAGCTGCCCACCCGCGCCGGGCGGTATTTCATGGACATCCCGACAATGCGCTCGAACAGCGTCGCCGAGATAATCAGGTCGGTTTTTTTCCCGGCCAGGTCCAGGCACAAACTGCGCAGGCTCTTGAGGATCAGGTCGAACAGGTAGGCGCCACCAATGCCGATCGCCAGCACCCACAAGGTGGCCGTGGCCTGGTTCGGCACCACGCGGTCGTAGACGTTCATCACGAACAGCGGTGCGGCCATGGCGATGATGTTGATCAGGAAACTGGCGGCGATGGCGTCGGTGTAGAGCCAGCGCGAGCGCTTCAAGGTGTCGCGGAACCAGGAGCGGGCACGGGGGATCAGGGTGCCGTGGTTGACGTCGAACTTGTGCTGGGGTTGGGCGAAGAACACTTTGCCGGTGTAATCATCGGCCAGCACGTCGCGCTTGACGACGACTTCACCGCCATCGCTTTCGCTGAGCAAAATGCGAGCTTCGTCCTCGCCATGCCAACCGACCAACACCGTGCTGCGACCGTCCTTGAGCAACAGCAAGGCCGGCAGGGCGATGGTCGGAATCTGTTCCAGCTTGCGTTGCAACAAACGCCCCTGGAGCCCCGCGCGTGCAGCGGCGCGAGGCAGCAGTTCGGCGCTCAGGCGTTGCGCAGGCAACGGCAGGCCGGTGGTGAGCATCGCCGCACTGGCAGGTTTCTGATGCAGTGCACAAAGCGCAAGCAACCCGTCGAGTAACGGGTCGTCATGCAGCGTGCGTGGATCATGACTGAGATGAACTCGACTGACTTCTGATTCCACGCGGGGCACTCTCGACTAACAGATGGGGCTTGGAGGGGTGGCTCAATTCATCCCTGGCAGTTGGACTTTAGGCTTCACGTCGTTTTGCACGACGGAGGCCATTGGCGCGACCACTCCCTGGCTTTTGAGCAATTCGCCCATGGTCGCCTTGATTCGGTATTGAGTAAATAACTGAATGTTTTTGATCTCTTCCAAACGGCGCGAAGCGGTGAACAATTCGTTCTCGCTGTCGAGCAAATCGAGCAGGGTACGTTGGCCCAAACTGAATTGCTGCTGGTAGGAAGTCCGTACTCGGGTGCTGTGATCGACGTATTGCTGGGCGATCGGCACTTGGGCGTTGGCGTTGTTCAGGGCATTCCAGGCCAGGCCCAGCTCTTCGTTCAGCTGGCGCAAGGCGTTATTGCGGATATCCAGGGCCTGGTTGGACAGGGCCGATTTGGATTCCAGGTCCGCTTTGTTGCTGCCGCCGGAGTAAAGGTTGAAGCGCATGCGCAACATGGCTTCCCAGCCATTGCTGTGGGACGGGTCACCGCTGACGTTGTTGTCGGCATTGGTGCCGAGTTCAGCATCAAAACGCGGGTAGAACGTCGATTTGGCGGCTTGGTATTGCTGTTCGGTTGCGACGATGTCGGATTCAGCCGAGCGCAGGACCGGGCTGTTGTCGAGCATCTGGCGACGTGCTTCGTTCAGGTCGGCTGGCAGCATGGCCATGAACGGTGCCGGGCGCTCCAACTGGTCAGGCATCTGGCCCACGGCACTCAGATAGTTAGTCTGGGAGTCGGCCAGGTTGGTCTGCTCGGTGATCAGGTTGTTACGGGCTTGAGCCAGACGGGCTTCAGCCTGGTCCTGGTCAGCACCGTTACCGACGCCGCGCTGGGTGCGCAGTTTGATCTGGTCGTAGATGCGCTCGTGGTTGCGCAGGTTCTCTTCAGCCAGGCGTACGAATTCACGACGGGTCAGCACGTCCAGGTAGACCTGGGCAACGGTCAGGCCGGTGCGCTCGGAGGTGCCGAGCAACGAATAAGCACGGGAGTTGACGGTGGCTTGTTGACGCCCCACTTCGCTGGAGGTGGCAAAACCGTCAAAAATCATTTGCTGCAGACGCAGGCTCGATTCGCCGCGGTTGAGCGTATCCCATTGGTTGTTGCCACGACCGTTGGCGGCACGAGTGGTGGAGTTGTCCACACCTTCACGACCGTAGCCGGCGGCCACATCCACCTTCGGCAGGTAGCCACCTTGGGCGGCGCGCAATTGGTAGTCGGCGGCGATACGACTATTTACGCCGGCTTGAATCTCAGGGTGCACGTCGAGCGCTTGCTGCATGGCCTGTGGCAATGTTTGGGCGTGTACGAAACTCGCGGCGAGGACGAACGGCAGTGCCTTAAACAGGTGCAAACGCATTTCAAAAATTCCCCAGGACTTCTTGTCTCAAATCACAGCAGATCGAGTCGCTGTGTCGGAAAATGGCAACCGTAATGACCGTACGTCGGAAAGTTCAAAATCGGAACTGGTTCACACATGTAGGACGGTTCGCCGCATAAATATCAATGTGACATTAGTGGGGCGATTGTTTAGGATGGCGGCCATAAGGTCAATAGTTTGGCATAAAGTTAATTTCGAAAAAATATAGCCAAATTATTGACTAACCACCTGTCAAAAAGTCCAAGCACCTCCAAACTGACGCTAACTAGTGCTCAGGTCTATGGAAGTTACCCGAACGGATCGCCGGAGAAATCTTCAATGAGCAGTGTTGTTGCCATCGTCAAAAGCATTGTTGGCCAAGTTTTCGTCATTTCTCCAGAAGGAGTCAGACGTGTACTCATTGAAGGCGACCGACTGTTCGCTGGGGACCAGGTAGACACCGGCCTCTCGGGCGCCGTCAGCCTGGAACTGGCCGATGGCCGCACACTGGACCTGGGCCGTGATACCCAGTGGAGCGCCGACACGCCGGACTCCAGCCTCGACCTGGCCCAAGCCACAGCCCAGGCCGCGCCGTCGGTTGCCGAGCTGCAGCAAGCCATCGCTGCCGGCGCCGACCCGACCACCGACCTGGAAGCTACCGCTGCAGGCCCAACCGCGGCTGGCACGGGCGCAGCGGGTGGCGGCCATAGTTTCGTGGTGCTGGATGCGACAGCGGCCAGCGTTGCACCGACCATTGGTTTCCCAACGGCCGGCCTGGGTGTGACCACCTCGGCCCTGACCCAGAACGCGGGCGCACAGGCAAACGACGCGGGCGGCCTGGTGCTGCAAGCCTCCACGCTGACCCTGGGCGCGACCCCGACCATCACCGAAGCGGGCGGCGTGCTGACCTACACCGCCACGGTGACGCAGGCGCCCACCAGCGACCTGAGCATCACCCTGTCCAATGGCGCGGTGATCACCATCCCGGCCGGCCAATTGACGGGCACCGTGAATGTGCCCCTTGCACCCAACGACACCCCGTACATCGATGCAAGCCAGATCAGCGTCACCGTCACCGGCACCACTGGTGGCAACAACCTGGTGCTGACCACCGACCCCGCGCCGGCGGTGACCCAAATCACCGACACCGTCGACACCACCACTGTCACCCTGACAGCCGGTAATACCGTGACCGAAGGCGGTCAGATCACTTACACCGCTACCCTGACCAACCCCGCGCAGACGCCGGTGACGGTCACC